>JAICYF010000242.1 GCA_025934355.1 Acidothermaceae bacterium | reverse complement strand
CGGGTCGAACCTTGTCGCTGGCCAGCTGCTCACCTTCGACGAGTGGCCTCACCGGATCGTCGTCGAGGAGCTACCAAACCCTGGTGAGATCCTCTTCGCCGCCAACCGTCACTACAGACGGCCCGACAGCGCGTCGGTGCCCGCCTTCCAGCTGACGTACGACGACAAGTGGGGCCGCTTTCCGTGGGACGACGGCTACGCGAACCGCCCGGACATCCAGCCGCGGCCGGGGACTTGGACCGCCTGACCTCAGCCGGCTGGTGCGGCTGACGTCGTCCGTGGCCTGCGCGATAGTCGGCCTGGAAAGAACAGCGCGAGTGTCGTCGCAAACGCCAGCAGTTTTGAAACGATGTTGAGTGCGATGGGCGCGGCGGTCGACGGGTAGTGGAACCCGATCGTCGCAGCCCAGATCGCGAAGACCACGAGCATGAGGGCGAACCCGTAGAACGCGACGCTCGTCACGCGCACCATCGGTGTGAGCGTAAGCAGCGCGATCGTGGTGAGCTCGAGGAGAAACAGCGGCGCGAAGAACACCACGCGGTAAAGCGCAGGATCGGGCGGCAGCGACGGGTAGGTCCTGCTCAGCACGATCATGTCGAACGGCAACTCAAAGATCATTGGAGCGGCCATGGCGCCGATCACGGCGCTGGTCAGTCGGACTCTTGCCGGAGCAGCTGAGCCGAAGACGATGACGCCGATCGTCACCACGGCGGCGGCGAGCGTGATCGGCAAGATGTGATCCGTGAGCGGCGGCATGCCTGGGAAGTCGTGGACTTCCTGCGCCGCATAAACGCCGAGACCGGCGAGGAAGGCGGAAAGTGCGAACACCCAGCCCACGACCATGAACGTCGCCGCGCGCTTTCCCGGCCACGTCGTTGTCAGCGGACGACGCAGGCGGGCGCCAGTGAAAGCAACGACTCCGGCCGCGCCGATCAGGCCAAGAGACAACGCGGTGCGCGCCTCCGCCGTAGCTCACCCAGGTGCCGTACTGGGTCATGCCGCGCCGCCCATGCCCAGCATTGTGCGCCGGCGGACGACGCGCCGCGGCGAGCCGCGGCGAACATCGCCGGACGCCCAAACTGCGGCTCACGGAACCAAGCAACCTTCGCCCGATAAGGCGCCTCGGACGCTAGCGTGGCAGTCGTCAAACGAAGCCACGGGGAGCCGACTTGATTGAGGCGCACGACCTAAGCAAGCGGTACGGCGAAAAGGTCGCTGTCGACCACTTGTCCTTTAGCGTTCAACCAGGCAAGGTCACCGGTTTTCTTGGGCCTAACGGCGCTGGCAAGTCGACGACCATGCGGCTGATCCTTGGCCTCGACCGTCCCGACACCGGCACGGCGACCATCGGCGGCCACGCGTACCGCGACCTCGCCGAGCCATTGCGCATGGTGGGTGCTCTACTCGAGGCCCGCGCCGTGCACACCGGTCGCAGCGCCTACAACCACTTGCTTTCGCTCGCCCAGAGTCAAGGCCTGCCGCGCAAGCGGGTCGACGAGGTCATCGACCTTGTCGGGCTGCAAGCGGTCGCCCGCAAGCGGGCCGGCGGCTTTTCTCTCGGCATGGGCCAACGCCTTGGCATCGCCGCCGCGCTTCTCGGCGACCCCAAGGTGCTCGTGCTCGACGAGCCGGTCAACGGCCTTGACCCAGAAGCGATTTTGTGGATTCGCAACCTGCTCAAGCGACTGGCCTCAGACGGTCGCACAGTATTCGTCTCAAGCCACCTGATGAACGAAATGGCTGTCACCGCTGACCATCTCATCGTCATCGGCCGCGGTCGCCTCATAGCCGACTGCGCCACGGACGAGTTCATCGAGCGCAGTTCGCACAAATCCGTGCTCGTCAAGACGCCCGACGCCGATCGATTGGCACAGCTCGCGATATCGGACGGCGGCGCTGTCGCGAGCCGCGACGGCGACACGCTCACCCTTCAAGACCTCGACGCTCCGCGCGTCGGGCACCTCGCAGCCGTCAATGGAATTGAGCTACACGAACTCACCCCGCAGTTGGCGTCGCTCGAGGCGGCGTTCATGGAGTTGACCCGCGAGAGCCAAGAGTTTGGCCAGCACGGCGGTTCGGAACTGCCGGCGCCCCCACCGGTCAGCGAGGAGACGCACGCGTGAGCACCACCACCACGGCCGATCCGATGGCGACCGCCACGATGATGTCGCCGCTCCACTTCCGACGCCTTCTGGCCTCCGAGTGGACCAAGCTGCGTTCAGTGCGCTCGACGATGTGGTCAGTACTAATGCTCGTCGTGGTCACGCTCGGGTTCACCGTGCTGGTGACGACGTTGACCATGAGCCAATGGGACAAGGCGGACGCCAAGGATCAAGCCCAGATCGTCGCCGACCCCGTCAGTTTCATCCTCGGCGCCGGCTTCCAACTCGGTCAACTCACCGTTTGCGTGCTGGGTGTGCTGTACATCGCGAGCGAGTACTCAACGGGTGCGATTCGTGCCACCCTGCTGGCCGTGCCCAAACGCACGTCGATGCTCGCGGCGAAGTGCGTGGTGTTCGCGGCGACGATTTTCGTCGTCGGTGAGATCGTCGCGTTCGTCGCCTTTTTCACCGGCGCCGCGATCGTGCACAAGCACGCCCCTGTCTCGCTCAGCGATCCAGGAGTCTTACGCGCGGTCATCGGCGCCGGGCTTTACCTTGCGGTGCTTGGGTTGTTCGCGCTCGCGATCGGCGCGCTGGTCAGGCACACCGCAGGCGGCATCACCGGAGTCATTGGCTTCGTGCTCGTGCTCGCGCCACTGGCGCAGTTGCTGCCGGGCTCAGCGGGCAAGCACGTTCACGCCTACCTGCCGTCGGAGGCCGGGCACCTGATTGGGCAAGCCACCAAGGGATCTGACGATTTGCTGTCGCCATGGCAGGGGTTTGGCGTCTTCTGTCTCTGGACGGCCGTCCTGCTCGGCGTGGCTGCGTGGTTGTTGAACCGGCGAGATGCATGATCGCTGCGCACCTTTGAACCCGCCGAAAAACGAACTCCACGCAAGGAGATTGCATGAGCGACTCATCTAATCCGTACGAGCCAGCGCCACCCGTCTCCGGCGGCCAACCGCCCGCGGGTCAGGGCGATCCGTATGGCGCGCCGATGCCGGCCGCGGGTTATGGCGCTCCGCCAGCGCCTGCCGGGCCACCGCCGTCGTCGGTAGTCAACGCCACTCGGCTGATGTTTGTGAGCGCCGCGCTAGGCCTCATTGGGTTGATCGTGTTGCTGGCAAGCAAGAGCAGCCTGCGCGACCAGATCGCCAAGAAGAACCCGACCTACGACGCGCACAAGCTCGACACGGTGGTCAATGCAGCGGTCGCGATCGGCCTTGTCTTCGGCGTCATCTTCATCGTGTTGTACGTGCTGCTCGCGTTGCAGGTGCAAAAGGGCAAGAGCTGGGCGCGCATCGTCACCTGGATTATCGCCGCGCTCGGGGTGTTGAGCGCGTTGGCCTCGCTCGCGCAAACCAACACCGGCGGCAGCCGGGTGACCGGCCTGATCGGCGGAGTCGTCGACCTCGTCATCATCATTCTGCTGGCGCAGAAGGCGAGTAACGACTACTTCCGGAAGCGGACCTACTGACGTCGACGACGCGAGACTTCCGCGTCGTCCGCAAACTCGTGAGTGTCGTCGCGACCAGCACGGTCGCGACGATGGCGAGCGAGACCACGGTGCTGATCTCCGGCACGTTGTCGTTCACTG
>JAICYF010000089.1 GCA_025934355.1 Acidothermaceae bacterium | reverse complement strand
GCGGGGCGGAAAACGACGTTCCTGACGCCACCGAGTAGCCACCTTGGTTGTTCGTCGTCGCGACCAAGCTGCCGGGCGCGTAGAGCGCGACGGTGCTCTTGCCGTACGCGCTGAACGCCGACGGCTTGTCGTTCGCGTCAGCCGAGCCCACGGTGATGAGGGCCGGATTCGACACGTTGGCAGGGTAAATCGGAAAGGTGTCGCGATTCGCGCTGTCGTTGCCGGCCGAGACCGCGATCATCACGCCGTGCTGTTGCGCGTACGCGACCGCGTTGAACAGCGGCGTCATCGCCGACGCCGAACCCGCGCCGCCGAACGAGCAGTTGATGATGTCGGCGCCGTGGTCGACGGCGTAGTAGATCGCCTGCACGGCGGCGTTCATGTCGACGCTCTCACCGGCGCCCACCACGAGCGGCATGATTTTTGCGGACGGCGCGAGGCCCGCGACCCCGATGCCGTTGTTCATCTGGGCGACCATCACTCCGGCGGTCATCGTGCCGTGCGCGTCGTCGCCCGCATTGTCGAGGTCGGCGTTGTTTCGGTAGAAGTTCCAGCCGTGGCAGTCGCCTGCGTGGCCATCGCCGTCTGAATCGCCGCCGCCACAGGCTTCGTTGGGATTGGTCCAGAGCGCGGCCGCCAGGTCGGGGTGCGTTGTCTGCATGCCGGTGTCGAGGTCGGCGATTACGACGCTGGCGCCGGTGCTGACCGGCCACGCGTCGAGTGCGTCGACGTCGTCACCCGCCGTCGCCGATTGCTGGTACGCGGTGCCCGAGTTGCGCAACTGCCAGTCGTAACTGAAGTACGGATCGTTGGGAATCGTCGCAGCGGTCGACACCGGAACGCTCGGTGAGACCGCGACGCTGACGACGCCAGGCAGTCGTGACACGGCTGCTTGGCCGAGCGACGTCGCAATCAACACGCCGCCACCACGTAGCCGCTGCGCCGAGTCAACACCGGCTTGGTGTTGCAAGTTCGACAGTTGAGCGTCCGGGTTCGACTGCTGCGCCTGCCCGCCCACACCGACCGGACGAGACTGCGAACCGACGACGTAGACCGTGTTGCCTGACGCGTCTGCCGCGAGGTGGCCGCCCGGGCCGAGCGCTTGCTGGGCCTGTGCGAGAAGCCCGAGGTCGAGTCGGTCGCTGCCTGCGTGGACCGCGGCAGTCGCCGGCCCGCTCGCCGCAAGCTGCACGACGAATCGGTTCAGCCCGTCGCCATGGCCACCCGTGCCGGTGTACGCGTCGACGACGGGCAGCGGAGCGGCGTTGGCCGCGCGCGTTCCCGTCAGCGTGGTCGCGAACGCGCCACCGCCGAAGACCAGGACGCCGATGACGGCGGCCGTGGTCGGGCGCTTCCCGATGACCCGCGCGAAATCCATGGGGCCGTCCCTGGCGTGCTCAATGGACCAGCGTCCGTGCTGGCCTCTTCAGGACTGTCGGAATCCGGCCGGCTGGCATGTGCGTCCGGCCGGAGCGGCCCACTCGCCCATTCGCACTAGCCGCCGCCGCTCTCCTGCGCCGAGTGAAGGGTTTGGGTTGCGATTCCGGTCGAATTCACCGCGCAAACCCTTCACTCGGCGACAGGAACGGGGCATCGGCGACGCCGACGAACCGGTAGCGACCTCAGATGCGCGGGGTCCAGGCTTCCTCGTCGCGGATCATCGCCTGCACGCCCTTGGGCAACTCGGCGGCGGCGACGTCGGCCAGGCTGATTCGCTCGAGCACCGCGCGCAGCCCAGCACGCACCGCCACCCACACATCCTGGAGCGGTGCGGCGGCGCCTTCGTAATGCAAAGTCTCGGGTCGCAGGCCGCGCACCTCGGCGAGCGGGCCGTCGACCGCGCGCATCACGTCAGCCACGAAAATCTTGGCCGGCGGCTTCGCCAGCCGGTATCCGCCCTCGGCGCCGCGCAGGCTCTCGACCAACCGCGCTCGACGCATGTCAGACAGGATCGCCTCGAGGAACTTGCGAGGCAGGTGCTGCGACTCGGCGATGACCTCGGTTTTCACCCACGTGTCGGCCGGCGCGTTGGCAAGGACCAGCATCGCCCGCATGGCGTAGTCACTCTTCGCCGAGATGTGCACGTGAGCATGATGACAGGCGTTTCGCTTGTCCGGCGTCCGTTGCCTTGACACAGTGAAGATGTGCATTGCGAAAACATGCATTGCGGACGACGAAAAGCGTTTTGGGCCGGTGCCGTGACGATGGTGGCGGCTTTGGCGCTCAGCGGCTGCGAAAGCGCGGTGCCAATGCAGTCGTCGCAGCCGACGGTGAATGCCCAGACCACCGCGGCGTCCGGGGTGTCCCCGTCGAGCGCGTCAGCGAGCGCCGACGCTGGCTCAGGGGGTTCAGCGCCGCCGACGGCAGGCACGTCCGCTGCGACAGCGACCACGCCCATGACAACTCCTCCGGCAACGCCTGCGGCGAAACCAACCGCGAACCCCGCCCCGAAACCCGCCGCGAAGCCCGCGGCCACGACCGCGACAACCCCGACGCCGGTTGCGCAACCCGCGAAAGCACCGCCGCCCGCGCAACCCAAGCTACCCGCGAACGCATACGTCGACGTCTCGGTCGCGACTCTTTGGCACAGCCCGACCTCACCACGCGCCGTTGACGCGTCGGCACTCAAACAACCGGCCGGTGTTCGCGGTTGGCTGGGTGCGATGACGCTGTCGCAGCGCCGCGACCTGAATGGTCGGGTCGACAGCCAGCTCATCATGGGTGAGCGGGTCGTCGTCGACCGGCTGCAAAGCGGTTGGGCACACGTCGTCACTCCCGACCAGCCGACCCCGCTCGACCCGCGGGGCTATCCGGGATGGATTCCGTTGGCGCAGCTGACTTTCCGCGTCCCGACCGCCGTGCCGCAAGATGCTGTGGTGACGAAGCCGACCGCCTGGCTGAACGCGGGAAGTGCGCGGACGGTTGAGGTGTCGATGGCCACTCGGCTGCCGGTGCTCGGTGTCGGCGGCGGCTTCGTGCAAACCGAAACCCCTGATGGCGCCGCGGTTTCGATCGCCACCGCCGACGTGGCGCTGGTCGGGAGCGGCGGCGCGCCGTTTGCCGCGACCGGCGCCGACGTTGTGCGCACCGGGCATCTCTTCGACGGCCTGCCCTACCTGTGGGGTGGCACGTCAGGCTTCGGGTTCGATTGCTCGGGCTTCACGCACCTCGTCTATCAGATGCGTGGCGTGACGATCCCGCGCGACGCTGACGCGCAAGCGAAGGCAGGTATGCCGGTCGCCCGCGCAGACCTCAAGCCCGGCGATCTAGTTTTCTTTGCCAGCAACGGATTTGTGCATCATGTTGGCATCTACGTGGGCAACAACAGCATGCTCGACTCCCCGCAGACCGGTACCGTCGTCCGGATCGACTCGTTGTCGGCGCAGCCGTTCGCGAGTGAATATGCGGGTGCCCGCCGCTACGTGTCGTAGTGATCGGCGAGCTCGACGAAGCGGCCCAAGATGTGCGCCCATCCCTTGTCGAACGCGTCGCCCAAGTAGCCGCCGGGCAGCGCGCAGTCTTCGCGAAGTTGCTCCTCGCTCAGCCGCTCCCACCCGCGGTGCTCGAGGCTGACGCGGGTCAGCGACGGCCCCAGGTAGCCGAACCGCAGTTCGACCTCCGTCGTGGCCGGAGTCATCTCCCAGCTCATCACGAAGCGATGTGGCGGCTCCCAAACCAGCAGCCGCCCCCAGTCGACGGTGGTGCCGTCGTCCCAGCTTTCGTAGACCCGGCCACCGAGCCGCCGCTCGAGCGTCACGTCGCGAACACGTGCGCACCCGCTGGAGAACGGCACTCGCGGCCACCACTGCCCGATCGTGCGGACGAACACGTCGAACGTGTGCCCGATGTCGCTGCGTACCGTGGTCGCTTGCTTGATGGGCGGACGACGCAGCGGCAGCGCCGCTTCGGCCGCCCCCGCGCTCCCCGAACTCATCCCGCCGCCTTCCGGTGCTGCGACCCGGCCTGCTTTTCGACTTCATCTTCGACCAGTTGGCGCGCGACGTCGAGGGAAGACGCCCACATCGAGTCGAGCATTTCCTTCAACGCCGCAAGCCCTTCCGGCCGCGCGCGATACAGCCGCCGCGCGCCGTCGCGCCGCTCGGTCACCAGACCGGCGCTCTTCAACACCGCCAAATGCTGACTGACCGCAGGGCGGGTGACGTCGAACTCGGCCGCGATCTGCCCGGCGGGCAGCTCCCCGTTTGCCACAAGTTGCAGGATGGCTCGTCGCCGCGGTTCGGCCAGTGCCCGCAGGGCGTCGTCCGGCTCGAACTTGCTCACGCCCACAGACCTACCGCGTTGCCGTCGGGGTCTGTAAAAACGGCGAAACTGCCGAAGTCGCCGGGCAATGCTGTTGGTGGCACCACTGCGGATCCGCCCAGCTCCTCGGCCCGGCGAAGGTACGCCTCGAGGTCGTCGACCTTCATGTAAATCTTGATTCCGACGTCGCCTGGGCCGGTGGAGGCCCCTATGCCGCCGATGATCGCGCCATCGCCGGCACGCGTGTCGACGAGGGCGTAGCCGCCCATCGATGAGTCGGGGTTGACCTGCCAGTCGAAAAGCTCGCGGTAGAACTTCTGTGCCCGCTCCTGATCGGGACTGCTGATCTCGAAGAACGCGACCGGCTGACCCATGGCGCACCTCCTGCTGATTGCGTTAGTATCTGCTAACAGTTAGCGAACGCTAACGCCCGTGCTCTGAGAACGCAAGTGGGAGTCGCGCATGATCGAGGTGACCGACGAGCAAATGCGTGAGACGCTCGCGCAGGCAAAGACCTACACGGTGGCGATTTTGACCTCCGGCCCGAACAAGGACCATCCCGATCGCGCAGCCATCGTGTGGGAGCACGGTCGCCGCAACATGGCCTTGCGGGCCGAAGGCGTCATGCCGATCGTCTGCCCAATCAAGGACGACACACCGGTGCACGGCCTCTGCATCTTCGCCCGCACGGTCGAAGAAACCAAAGCCATCCTGGACGACGATCCCGGCGTGCGGGCTGGCGTCTTCAACTACGAACTGCACGCCTGCCGGGGATTCCCAGGGTCGGCGCTGCCCTAGAACTCGGGCTTGTCGTCGTTCGCGCTTCCCTTCCACAGCGGGAAATCGACACCTGCAAGTCGGTTCACCACGACACCTTGCAGCACGAGCGCGCAGACGCCGGCCATCATGATGCCCAGTTGCGGGATCGTGTGCAGCACGCCGAGAGAGACAATGAGCGTCGTCGCTCCGGCTGGCGGATGCGGCGACTTCAACAGCACCATCACGCCGGCGGTGAGTGACAACGAGATGGCGGCGGCGCCGGCGCGCGCCCAAGTGACGTCGGTTAGATCGGCGGGCGCGTTCTGCAAACCGGTCACCAACAGCGCCACGTACCCGCAAACGACTCCGATCGCGTGCCCGACCAGTGTGTTGCGCGGGCTCGCCACCGGGCGGCGGGCCGCGTAGAACAGCAAGAAAGCGGTCGGCCCGAGCGAGGGGAAGACGAAGGGCTCTCCGGTTGCGAGCGCGACCGCCGACACCAGCACCATCGAGATGGCCGCGTTGACGGTGACGAACGCCGTGAGCACCAGATGGTCGTCATGATGGTCGCGCCACGATTTCGGCAGTTCGAACCGATGGGCGAGCCCGGCCGCGACGTGCGCGAGGTCGCCGTGCGCGTGGTGGTGGCGATGCTGACCGGTCCAATGTCCCACGCGTGCCTCCTCTCGCGTGATCAGCATCCCCACGCGCGCGGGCCGCGACCCGTCGAGCTAGTCGGCGGCGGGCACGACCGGCCGCAAGGCTTCCGGCAGGTGAAGTTGCAGCAGCTTGGACTCCAAGTCGGCCGGCATCTGCGCCGGAGTGAGTCGTGATCCGATAATCATTGCGACGAAGGCTAGCGGGACTGTCCAGATTGCCGGTTGCCCAAGCAACACGCTGGGCCAGCCGGAGTTCCCCACTCCGACCATCGTCATGATGATGGCCACCGACGACGAGACACCGCCGAGCAACAAGCCGGCGATCGCGCCGACCCAGGTGAGCGACCGCCACCAGATGCCCAAGACCAGCAACGGGCAAAACGTCGAGGCGGCGATGGCAAAACACCAGCCGACCAACAGATTCAGGTCGAAGCGCTGCACCTGAAGGCCCGCGACCAACCCGATCGCGCCAGCCAGCAACGCGCATCGCCGGAACGTGCGCACGCCTCCGCGTAACAGGTCGTGCGCCATCGCGCCCGCGACGCTCACCAGCAAGCCGGACGACGTCGACAAGAACGCGGCGAAGGCGCCGGCGGCCACGAGCGCGCCGAGGATCTCGCCCCAAACGCTGGTGATGAGGGCGTGCGGCAGCACAAGCACGACGGAGTCGGTTTGCCCCGTGAGGTAAAGGCCTGGGTCGCGGAGCCGAGCGAGCACCGCGAAAACCGCTGGGAACAGGTAAAACACGCCGAGCAGGCCGAGCACGATGACGGTGGTGCGGCGCGCCGCCCGGCCGTTTCGGTTGGTGTAGAAGCGCACCAGGATGTGCGGCAGGCCGAGGGTTCCGAGGAACGTCGCAACAATGAGCGAGTAGGTCGCCGCGAGCGGATGGCCGCCTTTGTGACCGGCGTTGACCAGCGGTGACACCCACGACGAGCCGTCTTGTGCGCGCACGCCTTGCGCGTGGGGCGCGGCGCTCCCGGCGGGAAAGACTAGCTCGGCGCCCGACGCGACTCGATGAGCGCCCGTCGTCAAGGTGAGTGGGCCCTCGACGAGCTCGTGGTCGACGTCGCCGTGTGCTTGAACCGTGACGGGTTCGGCGACGACGAAATCGACCGTCGCTTGCACCTTCACGGTGGTCGCCGTGTCGAACACCGGCGGCGCGGGCTTGGCCAGGTCGGCGCGGTGCAGGCCTCCTGCGACGACGATGAGCACGATGGCCGGCGTGGCGATCGCCATCAGCTTGATCCAGTACTGCACCGCCTGCACGAACGTGACGCCCTTCATGCCGCCGGCGGCGATATTGCTTGTGACGACCACGGCTAGCACCGCGACGCCCACCCAGTACGGGGTTCCGAGCAGAACTTGCAGCGTCAGCCCGGCCCCTTTGAGCTGTGGCAACAGGTAGAACCAGCCGATCACGAGGACGAAGATGGTGGCGACCTGTCTAAGTCGCGGCGCTCCTAGGCGGCCCTCAGCGAAGTCAGGAATCGTGTACGCGCCGAACCGGCGCAACGGCGCGGCCACCAACAGCAGCAGCATGAGATACCCAGCTGCATAACCAACCGGGTACCACAACATGCCGAGACCGTCTTTGAGCAACAGGCCGGCCACGCCGAGGAACGACGCGGCGGAAAGGTATTCGCCGGAGATCGCGGCAGCGTTTCGCAGCGGAGGCACCGCGCGCGCCGCGACCAGGAAGTCGTCAGGTGTTCGCGCGATTCTGATTCCCAGCGCGCCAACGACCATCGTGATGAGCGTGACGACGATGACCGCGATAAGCGCGATCGAGCCGCCGCTCATCGCGCCCTCACAGTTTGTCGACGAGGTCGAGGAAGTGGCGCTCGGTGCGCTCGGCCAGCCGAGTGTAGGCAAGGGCGATGATTACGAGCACCGGATAGACCGCGACACCAAGCACGGCAAGGGAAAACGGCAGGCCAAGCACGTGTTTGCGCGCCAGCCATGGCATCAGCGAGACGACGAGCGGGAGCGAGATCAGCGCGCCGACCGTGAGCGCGATGAAGCCGAGCGTCAGGCCGAATTGCGCCCGAATCAACGAGTGCAGCAGGACGTCGCGGTACTCGCTGCGCTCGTCAAACGCGCGGCCGCGCACGCCGACACGCCGCTGCCCAAGGTCGGCCGACCTGATGACGACACGTTGTGGCGCGGGCTGGGCGTGGGGGGGTGGAGTAGGAGGAGACGGGACGCTCATCGCGGACGACCGTGCGGCACGCGCAGCAACCTGTGCTTTAGCTCCGCGGTGTGTCGACGGCTGACAGCGAGGTCTTGGCCCGCGACGCGCACAATGGCGCCGCCGCCCGCGCCGGTGCGCACCTCGGTGACGTGCCGTAGCGCGACCAGGTGGCTGCGGTGAATGCGCACGAACCCGTGCGCCGCCCAGCGCTCCTCGAACAACGACAGCGGCAGCCGCACCAGGTGCGAGCCGCCCTGGATGGTGTGGAGCCGCACGTAGTCGCCGTTGGCCTGGATCCAGCAAACGTCCGCGCGCTCGACGATCGAGGTGCGCCCACCCGACTCGACCGGAACGGTGGGGATGTCGTCGGCGCTCTCGCTCGCGGAGACCGGCTGGAGGGGGATTCGCCGAGCCTCGCAGATCAAGTTGATGGCGTCGCTCAACCGCTCGTGAGACACCGGTTTGAGCAAATAGTCGCGAGCGCGCACCTCGAACGCGGCGACCGCGTGCTCCTCATAGGCCGTGACATAGACGACGACAGGTGGGGCGGCGAAGCGCAGCAGCAGCTTGCCGAGTTCAAGGCCATCGAGGCCCGGCATGCGAACGTCGAGAAACACCGCGTCGTACGGCTGGGATTGGAGCAATCGCAGCGCGTCGGTCGCGTCCGCTGCCGTGGCCACATAGGCCACGGTGCCTTGTTGCTGAAGCAGAAACGCGAGGTCAGCTCTCGCAGGTGCTTCGTCGTCGACGACCAAAACGCGCAGCGCGTCGACTTCGGCGGGCGCTGGCGCGGGAGGCGAAATCGTCATGACGCGCGCACCCCGGCCCGGTACTTCGGCACTCGAACCACGACCTTGGTGCCGGCACCCACCGCGGTCTCGACGGTCAGCCCGTGATCGGCGCCGAAGACCTGCCGCAGCCGCT
This sequence comes from Acidothermaceae bacterium, assembly GCA_025934355.1. Classification (GTDB taxonomy): domain Bacteria; phylum Actinomycetota; class Actinomycetes; order Acidothermales; family Acidothermaceae; genus JAICLV01. The sequence continues at coordinate 2,611 of JAICYF010000089.1, read as the reverse complement.
CATCGACGTTGAACAACCCGACACCATCCCCTCGTCGTCCGGCTAACTGCTCTCTCATGGCGGAGGGGTCCATGCCGACACCGTCGTCCTCGACGCTGAGCACGCACTCCTGGTCGCCGTCCTCAGCGACGATTGTGACGTGGCCGACGCCTTCTTTCCGCTCAATGCCATGACGGACGGCGTTTTCGACGAGCGGTTGGATCAAGAGGCAGGGCACCGCGACGGCCAGCACCTCGGGCGCCACCCGCAGCACGACCTGCAGCCGTTCGCCGAATCGCGCTCGCTCGAGCTCGAGATAGGTGTCGACCGCGCGCAACTCGTCGGCGACGGTGGCGAATTGGCCCCGACTGCGAAAGCTGTACCGAATGAAGTCGGCGAAGTCGTGCAGCAGTTCGCGCGCGCGGTCGGGGTCGGTGCGCAGGAACGAGGCGATCGCGGTGAGCGCGTTGTACACGAAGTGCGGGGAGATCTGCGCGCGTAAGAAGCGCAACTCGGCCTCGGCCGCCCGCGCTCGGGCGTTGTCGAGTTCGGCCAACTCGAGCTGGGTGGAGGCGAAGCGGGCGACCTCGCCCGCCGACCGCAGCATGCCCGCGCGGGCGGACGTCGCGAGCGCGACCAGGGTGCCGACCACGATGCCCCCGCTCGTCAACGGGACGACGACGCCGGAGCGAAGCGGACAGTTCACGTCGTCAGCGCAGGCAAGGTCGCCGGGGCCGAGCGCGAGCGCTTTACCGGACGACGCGACCTGCCTGCTCGCCTGCAGTACCGCGGCGGCGTGGTCGTCGACCCCGGCGCCGTCCCAGGCGAGCAGGGCTGAGGTGCTGGTGATCGCGGTGGCTCGCGCTGCGAGTAAAGCGCGTAACGCGGGGGCGGACCGCGCGGCACTCTCACGAGTGAGCCCGTTTCGCAGCGCGCGGGCGGCCAGGCCGGCCGTGTGCAAGACCTCGTAGGTGGTGCGCTGTTGCGGTGTTCCGAGGCCGCGGCTGCCGCGAACCCAGTACCAAAGCGAGCCGCCCAGCGCGACGGCGATTGCGCCGAGCGCGAGTGCGACCGCAACCGATTTCACGCCCACGACAGTAGGGCGGATCAGGCCCTCGTTCCAGACCAGACCGACTGATTCCCCTCCGGTGGCGGCGACCGCTTGGCGATTTGGGTTTCCGTTTGGCGCAGAAAATCCGCCGCTCGGCGCGTGGTCGGCCCCGAACCGTTGCGTGGGCGGCCATGGCTCAACAGGCTTCGCGAACAAACGATCACGAGGAAGGCGCCGATGCCCGACCCCACCATCGAGGCTCTCTTCGATGAGTCGCGCATGTTCACGCCACCGGCCGGCTTCGCAGGCGAGTCGACCGTCGTCAGCGAGAACGTCTACGACGAAGCGAAAGACTCGGAGAGCTGGTGGGCGGCCGAGGCGCAGAACTACGTGTGGCGCAAGCCTTGGAATCAGGTGTTGGACTGGACCAACGCCCCCTTCGCGCAGTGGTTTGTCGGCGGCACCCTCAACATCACGGAGAGCTGCCTTGACCGCCACGTCGCGCAACACCCGGACCGTGTCGCGTATTACTGGGAGGGCGAGCCTGGTGATACGCGCACGTTGACGTACGCCGACCTGCACGCCGAGGTATGTCGGTTAGCGAACGCGCTGACCGAACTCGGCGTGCAGGCCGACGACCGGGTCGCCATCTACATGGGGATGGTGCCCGAGTTGCCGGTCGCGCTGCTCGCCTGCGCGCGCATCGGCGCCCCGCATTCAGTCGTTTTTGGCGGATTTTCGGCAGAAGCGCTGCGCGACCGCATCATCGACGCGCATGCTCGGGTGCTCATCACCTGCGATGGCGCCTGGCGCAACGGATCCGTGGTGCCGCTGAAGGATTGGGCCGACGACGCGGTCTCGCAAACGCCGTCGATCGAGAAAGTCCTCGTGGTGCAGCGCACCAAGAACGACGTCGCCATGACGGAAGGTCGCGACGTCTGGTACCACGACGTCGTCCCGCACCAACCGCCGACGTTCGAGGCGGTTGAACGCGATTCCGAAGACCTGCTGTACATGCTGTACTCGTCGGGCACGACGGCGAAGCCCAAGGGCATCGTGCACACGACCGGCGGTTACCTTGTCGGCACGGCAGCGACCCATCGCATGGTGTTCGACCTTCGGCCGGAAAGCGACGTCTACTGGTGCACCGCCGACATCGGCTGGGTGACCGGGCACAGTTACATCGTCTACGGGCCGCTGGCCAACGGCACGACCAGCGTGATGTACGAAGGCGTGCCGCAGTACCCCGACAAGGACCGGTTCTGGGACATCGTCGAGCGATACAAGGTGACGATCCTCTACACCGCGCCAACCGCGATCCGCACGATGGTGCGCTGGGGTGACGAGTATCCCGATCGGCACGATCTCTCATCGCTGCGCCTGCTCGGCAGCGTCGGCGAACCGATCAATCCCGAGGCGTGGATGTGGTACCACCGCGTCATCGGGCATGAGAAGTGCCCGATCGTCGACACCTGGTGGCAAACCGAGACCGGCCAGATTCTGCTGTCGCCGCTGCCGGGCCTGACCGCGACGAAGCCCGGCTCGGCGTGCCGTCCGATGCCCGGCATCACCGCCGACGTG
>JAICYF010000057.1 GCA_025934355.1 Acidothermaceae bacterium | reverse complement strand
CTTCACGAGCACCTGCGCCGCCACACCCTCGCCCTCGCGGATGAGGCCGAGCAGGATGTGCTCGGTGCCGATGTAGTTGTGGCCGAGCTGCAGCGCCTCGCGCAGGCTCAGCTCAAGCACCTTCTTGGCCCGCGGCGTGAACGGGATGTGCCCCGACGGCGCCTGCTGGCCCTGGCCGATGATTTCTTCCACCTGCTGGCGCACGCCTTCAAGCGAGATGCCGAGGCTCTCGAGAGCCTTGGCGGCGACGCCCTCTCCCTCGTGAATCAGCCCGAGCAGGATGTGCTCGGTGCCGATGTAGTTGTGGTTGAGCATGCGGGCCTCTTCTTGGGCCAGCACCACAACCCGCCGGGCTCGGTCGGTAAACCTCTCGAACATCGCTCTCGCTCCTCATGGTCGGCCGGCTCAGCGCTTGGGGACGCCGACGCGCCTACCTTTCGCATGCTATCCCCGCGAACGGGGCCTTCCGCGTGCCCGAAACCGTTGTTCACCCCATCGTGATCAGCGTGACTCCAACGGGTGCATGCCCGCACCCGCCTTGATCAACGCGTCACTCGATCGAACATCGACTCGGGATCGTTCTCGCCAGATCCGGGCGAGACTTGCGCTCTTCCACCAAACTTTCCGTCTCCTCATCTGTTGAGTCGGACGACGGAGCGGCCGCGTTCAGTGGCGGCATCGACTACAACTCCCCGCCCGCGGCGGGTGTTCCGCCTGCCTCTGGAGTGACGTTGCGCTCGAAGCGAACGGGCCGTAGCGGGCGCGGCGGCCCCGCGGCGGCCGACTCGCCGAATACCGCTGCACCGAGTGTGGCGAGGGGGCGCGCCCGCGGGCGCGAAAGGGCCCGCCGGCGTTCGCTGGCGGACCCTTTCGCGCGACAGCGCTCACTCGTACGAGGCGGCCAGTGCGCCGCCTCTGCAGCGCCCACTCGTGGGAGGCGGTCAGTGGGAGGCGGTCAGTGGGACGCGGTCAGTGCGGGCGGTCAGTGGGCGGCCTCGTACTTGGCCACGATGTCGGCAGAGATCCGGCCGCGCTCGTTGACCTTAATGCCGCGGGACTTCGCCCACGCGCGAATCTGAGCCGGCGTGGCACCTCCCGTCGCACTGGCCCGGCCGCGACCGCGCGCCCGGGTCGTGGCACGACCTACCGGACGCCCGCGGCCACCACCGACCCGGCGACCGGCGTTGACGTACACGGCCAACGCGTCGCGTAGCTTCTTCGCGTTGCTCTTGCTGAGGTCGATCTCAAAGGTGTCACGGCCGAGGGCGAATCGGATTGTTTCGTCTGCCGCGCTGCCGTCGAGGTCGTCGACGAAGGTCACCTGAACCTTTTGCGCCACGGTGCGTCCTTTCAGTAAGCGTTGTTTCTCAGGGGTGATCGAAAGCCAACCCGATATCCCCGATAAATGCAAATAACTCGACGTGCTCGACGACAGTTGCCGGTTCAACTGACGCAACGCACCACTTCTTCGTCACAAGTGCAGAAGCATCCGAGTATTGCCCAATGTGTTGGGTTTCACTCGCTCGAGATCCAGGAACTCGGCGACACCCTCGTCGTAGGATCGCAGCAGTTCCTCGAACACGGCGGGCTCGACCGGGGAACCGTCGATCGCAATGAATCCGTGGCGGGCGAAGAAGGCAACCTCGAAGGTTAGACAGAACACCCGCCGAACTCCGAGCTCGCGCGCTGTCGCCAATAACTGTTCGAGGATGAGGTGCCCGATCCCCCGGCCGCGCGCCGCCGGGTCGACGGCCAGCGTCCGCACCTCGGCCAGGTCCTCCCACATCACGTGCAAGGCGCCACAACCGACGACGCGCGGGCGCCCGCTTGACGCATCCTCGGCGACCCAGAACTCCTGAACATCTTCGAACAGTGTGACCGTCGGTTTGTTCAGTAGCTTGCGGTCGGGGGCGTAGGCGTCGACGAATGCGCGGATCGCCTTCACGTCCGACGTCCGCGCTCGCCGCAGCGTGACGCTCATTCGCTGGCGGGCCGAACGAGCGGGAAGAGTATCGTCTCGCGTATTCCAACACCCGTGAGCAACATCACGAGCCGGTCGATGCCAACACCGAGGCCACCCATAGGGGGCGCGCCATATTCGAGGGCGCGCAAAAAGTCCTCGTCAAGCTGCATCGCTTCTGGGTCGCCGCCGGCGGCCAGCAACGATTGTTCGGTCAATCTTCGCCGCTGCTCCACCGGATCGACAAGCTCTGAGTAAGCGGGAGCTAATTCGACGCCGTTAATGATCAGGTCCCAGGCTTCGACAAGCCGCGGATCGCGCCGGTGCGGGCGCGCCAACGGTCGCACCGACACCGGATAGTCGCGCACAAATGTCGGTTCGATGATGGTGTGCTCGACGAGCTTTTCGAACAACTCGAGCAAGACATGTCCGTGATCCCAGTCCGGTTGCAAGCCGACGTCACGCTGCCGCGCGATTTCACGCAACTGCGCCACCGGTGTGTCGATCGTCAGCTCAGCGTCGACCGCTGCCGACACGGCCTGATGAATCGTGACTGACCGCCACGGGGCCGACAACTCGATGGCGCCGCCCCGACCGTCGGGCACGGACGTCGAGCCCACGGCCGTCGCAGCGTCGAGCACGATCTCGCGGGTCAGCGCGGCCATCGTGTCGTAATCGCCGTACGCCTCGTAAGCCTCGAGCATGGTGAATTCGGGGCTATGCGTGGAGTCGACGCCTTCGTTGCGGAAGATGCGCCCGATCTCGTAGACCCGCTCGATACCGCCGACGACGATCCGCTTGAGATAGAGCTCCAGCGCGATTCGCAAGTACATCGGCATCTCGAACGCATTGAGGTGCGTCTTGAACGGGCGCGCGGCGGCCCCACCGTGGAGAGGCTGCAAAGTCGGCGTCTCGACCTCGAGGTAACCGTGCCGGTCGAGGGTGTTGCGCACCGACCGGACGACGGTCGCCCTCGTCGTCACCATGTCTCGCGCGTCAGAGTTCACGATCAGGTCGACGTACCGCTGCCGCACCCGAGCCTCGGGGTCGGCAAGCCCCTTGTGCTTGTCGGGCAGCGGCCGCAGCCCTTTCGCGGTGATCGCCCACGAATCTGCGAGCACCGAGAGTTCGCCACTGCGCGAGGTGATCACCTCGCCCTCGACGCCGACGTGGTCGCCAAGGTCGACGTCCGACTTCCATCGCGCGAGCGCTTCGACACCCACTTTGTCGAGCGAGAGCATCACCTGGATCTCGCCGGACCCGTCGCGGATCGTGGCGAAACACAGCTTGCCGCCGGTGCGGTACAACACAACGCGGCCGACCACACCGACCCGCTCGCCGGTGAACGTGTCGGGGGGCAACTCGTCGAATCGCGCGCGGAGATCGGCGATTTTCGCCGTCCGCGCAAAACCGGCGGGATACGGGTCGACCCCGTCGGCCCGCATCCGGTCCAGCTTTTCGCGGCGAACCCGCACCTGCTCCGGGAGATCGTCGAGTGATTCCTGTGTCACGACGGCAAAGGTTATCGGCAAGGATCGTCGGCAAGCTGCTGCGGCTCAGGTGACGGCTCAGGTGACGGCTCAGGCGACGGCTCAGGCGTTGCGCTCGAAGACGAGCCGCAGGCCGATGAGCGTCAGCCAGGGCTCGTGCACATCGATGCGCCGACATTCTTCGAGGACGACGGGCGCCAAGCCACCGGTCGCGATGACTGTGGCGCCGGGCCCGAGTTCCGCGACGATGCGCTCGGCGATGCCGTCGATTTGGGCGGCAAACCCATACAGAATGCCGGACTGCAGCGCCTCGACGGTGTTCTTGCCGATCACCGAGCGCGGTCGGGCGATCTGCACCTTCAGCAACTGCGCCGCGCGCGCGGCGAGCGCGTCGACCGAGATCTCGATGCCCGGAGCGAGGGCGCCGCCGAGAAACTCGCCGCGCGCCGAGACGACGTCGAAGTTGGTCGACGTGCCGAAGTCGACGACAACCGCCGGACCGCCGTGCAGGTTGAAGGCGGCGAGGGTGTTCATGATTCGGTCGGCGCCGACTTCCTTCGGGTTGTCGGTCAACACCGGGACCCCGGTGCGAATGCCCGGCTCGACGATGACGACGGGGACGTGGTGGAACCAACGCTCGCACATCGCGCGAACTTCATTGAGCACTCGCGGAACGGTCGAGCATGCAGAGACTCCTGCGATCGACTCGCGGTGACCGCCGTGCTCGAGAAGTCCGTTGACCAACAGGGCGAGTTCGTCGGCGGTGCGCCTCGGTTCGGTCGCCAGCCGCCAGTGTTCCACCAGATTTTCGCCGTCGAACAAGCCGAGGACGGTTTGGGTGTTGCCGACGTCGATGGTCAGCAGCATTACGCTTCCTCCGCAGCCCGCAGGTCGACGCCGATGTCGAGTACCGGCGCGGAGTGGGTGAGTGCGCCCACCGAGAGGTAGTCGACGCCGGTCGACGCGACCGCCGCCGCGTTCGCTAGCGACAACCCGCCGCTCGCCTCGAGTTTGCACCGCGAACCCGACGAGCGGACCAGCTCGACGGCCGCTCGCAGCTTCGGCGGCGGCATGTTGTCGAGCAGCACGAGCTGCGCGCCCGCGCCGACGGCCTCGCGGACTTGGTCGATCGTGTCGCACTCGACCTCGACCGGCAGCTGAGGGAAGTTCGCGCGCACCGCGGCAAAGGCGGCGGTGACGCCGCCGGCCGCCTGCACATGGTTGTCTTTGACCAAGGCGGCGTCCGACAGCGACATTCGGTGGTTTTCTCCGCCGCCACAGCGAACGGCGTACTTCTCGAGCGCCCGCAAGCCAGGCGTCGTCTTTCTGGTGTCGCGAATTTTCGCTGCGGTTCCGGCCACGGCATCGACCCAAGCCCTGGTGAGCGTTGCGATGCCAGACAGATGACCGAGCAGGTTCAGCGCGGTGCGTTCGCCGGTCAGAATCGCGCGAGTCGCTCCCGTGGCGGACAACAACACAGTTCCCGCATCGACCCGCATGCCGTCAACGACCGGTTGCTCAATCTCGACGGCGTCGTCGGTGGTTGCCCACAACACCGCAGCCACCAACGGGAGCCCTGCCACCACGCCAGGGGCTCGGGCGACGAAATCCGCGGTCGACTCATGCTCAAACGGAATCGACGCGACGCTTGTGACGTCGACGCCCCCATCGAGGTCTTCATCGAGGGCGGCAAGCACGAGTCGCTCAACCGCCACTGGATCAAGCCCCGCGTCTAAGAGCCGCGCCGACAACGGATCCGGAAGGCTCATCTGCCGGCCACCGGTTGGAACGCGCTGCTCAAGGTGCCTGCGGAGTTCATCGTCGTGACGACGTGACCAACCCATGCGTCGGCGGGCTCCGGGTGGTCTTCGCGCCAGTGGCAGCCGCGAGTCTCCGCGCGCAGCGACGCGCCAGCCACGAGCGCGCTGGCGACCGTGTGCAGGTTGGTGGCTTCCCACGTCTCGACGCAGCTTGCGCTTTCGTCGGGGCGCACCGCGGCAAGCGCCGCGGCCGCCGCGCGCAAACTCTCGCCGGACCGCAGCACGCCTGCTCCCGTCGTCATCGCGGATTGGACGGCGATTTGCGCGGACGCCGGCAACAGTGCCGCCGCTTCGTCGACGTCCGCGGGTTCACGAGGCGGCGGCAGCTCGCGGGCGAGTTCGGCGCCAATGCGCGCGGCAAACACCAGTCCTTCCAACAGGCTGTTCGACGCCAATCGGTTGGCGCCGTGCACGCCGGTGCAGGCCGCCTCGCCACAGGCGAAAAGCCCGGGCACATTGGTGCGGCCGACGAGGTCCGTGCGGACGCCGCCGCTGGCGTGATGAGCGCCCGGCGCGACGGGGATCGGCTGCGTCAGCGGGTCGATGCCGTGCGCGCGACACGACGCGGTAATCGTCGGAAACCTCGTCGCGAAGTCGGGAATCGAGCGCGCGTCGAGCAAAACGTGATCGGCGCCGGTCAATCGAAGTTGCCGCACGATCGCCTGAGCCACCACGTACCTCGGCGCAAGCTCCGCGAGCGGATGCTGCCCGAGCATGAACCGATTTCCCTCGACGTCGACCAAGACGGCGCCCTCGCCGCGGACCGCCTCAGAAATAAGGGGTTGTTGGCCTGCAGCGCCCGGCCCAAGCCACAAGACGGTGGGATGGAACTGCACGAACTCCATGTCGGTGACCTCGGCGCCCGCGCGCAACGCCAGCGCTACGCCGTCGCCGGTGGCCACCGGCGGGTTTGTCGTTGACGCGAAAACCTGGCCAAGGCCGCCGGTCGCGAGCACCACGGCGCGGCCTAGAGCGGCGCCGACGCCGTCGCGGCGGCCCTCGCCGATGACATGCAGAGTGACGCCACACGCATGTCCGTCAGCGCTCTTGAGCAGGTCGAGCACCAGCGCGTGCTCGATGATTTCGACGCCCGGAGTGGCCCTCACCGCGCAGATGAGCGCCCGCTCGATTTCCGCGCCTGTAGCGTCGCCGCCCGCGTGGGCGATGCGACGGCGCAGATGTCCGCCCTCGCGGGTGAGTGCCAAGTCACCGGCGTTGTCGAGGTCGAAGTTGGCACCGATGTCAATGAGCTCGCGCACCAGCGCCGGGCCTTCGGTGACCAGGACTCGAACCGCTTCCTCGTCGCAAAGTCCGGCGCCTGCGACCAGCGTGTCGGTGAGGTGCTGCTCTGGCGTATCTTCCGGGCCGAGTGCCGCTGCGATGCCGCCTTGCGCCCAGCGCGTCGAGCCAGCGTCGAGGACGGTCTTCGTCACCAGCAAAACGGTGCCGGCCCGCCGCGCCTTCAACGCGGTGGTGAGGCCGGCGATCCCACTGCCCACGACGACAATGTCAGCGCGCGCCACCCAGCCCGGCTCGGGCGCGGACAACCGCGTCGCGAGGGTGCCAGGAGCGCGGACGTCGTCGGGGGCGAGCGTCATGCCAACCGACCGTCGACTAACTCGGCGGCGAATTCGTCGGGCACCGCGGCCGGCTCGACGCCGACGTCAACCGCGCGATTGTCGCCATCAACGAAAACGACGGCCGGCCGATGCGCACGTGCCTCGTCGTCCGACATTTGCCCGTACGCCATGACGATGACGAGGTCACCCTCGCGCACGAGATGAGCGGCCGCGCCGTTAATGGCAACGACGCCAGAACCCCGCTCGCCTGCGATTACGTAGGTTTCCAGCCGATTGCCGTTGTCGATGTCGGCGACCGACACCAGCTCGCCCGGGAGTAGGTCGGCGGCGTCGATCAGGTCTTCGTCGATGGTGATCGAGCCAACGTAGTGCAGGTCGGCGCGGGTGACCGTGGCCCGATGAATCTTCGACTTGAGCATGGTGCGCAGCACGACGGTCAGACCTCCCTCGGGGTCGGCGCGGATGTCGCCGCCCGCAATGTGACATCAACATTGTCGATCAGCCGAGTTGTTCCGACGCGGGCGGCCACCGCGAGGATCGCCTTCCGATCGACGTCGTCGCCGCCTGGGACGTCGGCGATGACGTCGAACGTGTCGGGATCGACGAGGGCAACGTAATCGAGGACGACGCCATCGGTCGACGCGATAAGCGCCCGCGCGATGGTCAAGGCCTGCGCGGGCGACGCGCCATCGGCCAACGCTTGGGCGGTGGTCGACAGCGTGGTGGGCAGAATCAGCGCGGCCTCGCGCTCCTCGGCGGACAGGTACTTGTTGCGGCTCGACAGCGCGAGACCGTCACGGTCGCGCACCAGCGGCACCGAAAGCACTTCGACACCGAGGTCGAGATCGGCGACCATGCGGCGCACCAGCGCGAGCTGTTGCGCGTCTTTACGGCCGAAGACGGCCTTGTGCGGACGGGTCAACGCGAACAGCTTCGCGACAACGGTGAGCACGCCGTCGAAGTGGCCCGGCCGGCTGGCGCCTTCGAATCGCTCACCCATCGCGCCTGCGCAGACCCGGACAGCAGGCAGCGACGGGTACATCACGTCGTTGGTCGGCGCGAACACGATCGCGACGTCTTCGTCGGCGCACATCCGCAGGTCATCGTCGAACGAGCGCGGATACCGGTCGAGATCCTCCGTCGGCGCAAACTGCAACGGGTTGACGAAGATGCTGACGACGGTGTGGTCGGCGTTGCGTTTTGCCTTGCGCAGCAAGGAATGGTGACCTTCGTGCAGCGCGCCCATCGTTGGCACGAGAGCGACCGTGCCAGCCAGGCTCGCCCTCGCGGCGTCAAGCTCCGCTCGGCTGCGCGCGACGATCGGATCGGTCATTCCGCCGCCTCACGTCGTCCGGCCAACACATCGAGCAATTCGATCGCGTCGTCAGGAGCGAGCAGCCCGGTGGCGAGCGCGCGGTCAGCCGTGAGTCGGGCCATCGCGATGTAGGCCGCCGACGTCTCCGGTGACGTTGAGCGGAGTGCTGCGATGTGCTCGCGCACGGTGCCGGCATCGCCGCGCATCACCGGACCGGTCAGCCCCGAATCCCCGTAGCGCAAAGCATTGTCGAGCGCGGCCGACAGGAGCGGCCCAAGCACGCGCTGCGGATTCTCCGCGCCCGCGCGGCGAAGTAAGTCCATGGACGACGCGACCAGCGTGACCAAGTGGTTGGCGCCCTGCGCGAGCGCGGCGTGATACAGCGGTCGGTCTTCGTCGGCGATCCACACCGGCTCGCCACCCATCTCGAGCACCAGTGTCTCGGCCACCGGCCGCAGGATTTCGGGCGCGGTCACGCCGAAGCAGACTCCGGCCAGCCGATCGAGGTCGACACTCGTGCCGGTGAACGTCATCACCGGGTGCAGCGCGAGTGGAAGCGCGCCGATGGCGGTCGCGGGTTGCAGCACCCCGAGGCCGTGACGTCCGGACGTGTGCACGACGAACTGGCCTTGTCGAACACCGCCGGCCGCAACCAGGCCTTCAACCAGCTTCGGCAGCACGTCGTCGGGAACCGCCAGCAGCAACAAGTCGACGTCGGGGCCGATGCGATCGGCGGGTCGAATCTCGACGCCCGGTAACAGCGCGTCGGCGCGGCGGCGCGATGCGTCGGACACCGCTGACACGGCGGCGACCTGATGGCCGGCGGTCTTAAGTGCGGCGCCGAGCACCGAACCGACCCGGCCCGCGCCGATCACACCAACGCGCAGCCGACCCGGCCGGTCGGCGGGCTCGATTGAGGCAGGCGGCATGTCGAGTCAGTTCCAGTCCTTGTCGGGGTACCGGACGACGTCGAGCCTACCGGGCGACCGGCAGCTGCCCTCCCGATCTACCTGCGCGTTCGGACGCGATCAAGCGTCGGCCTGCGGGCTGGTGGACATCCAGCGTTCGGGAGCCGCGGCCGCCCGGCCGTGCCGCGCCCGCCTCGCCTCCAGGTCGAGCATTTGCCGCGCCTCAGCGAGGTCACGGTCGGGCGCCACCACGTCGACCGGACCGTGCGTCGAGTGCAGGTGCACGGTGGCCAGCCGCAGCAGCCGCTGCATCGGCCCCATCGTGAGCCCGACGCTTTGGATCTTCTCGTGTCGCATCAGCGCGTGCACCGACGTCAAAACACCGCTGCGGACGGCGAAAACCTGCTCGTTCGAACCGGCGCGAAACGTCCACCACCGCAAGGGCGATCGCCACTTTGCGCGGCTCGGCACACGACGCATCTCGACGTCGGAGATGTCGACGCCCGGCAGCACCCGCGCGATGATGAGATCTGCCTGCGCCCGGCTTCCAACCGGCAAGAGCGTCGAGTTGTGCTCGTGGCCTTCGTCGGCGCGACGGCCGGCGTAGCCGGCGATGTTCGCGTCGACCCGCACCCACCGTGGTAACCGCCATAACAGCGGCTGGACGACCCGCACTGACTGCACCCGACCCGGCGGGACGGTTTGCGCCCGCGTCTCGAGCAAGCCGTGGCGCAGGCGCAACCCATCGGGTGAGTCGGCGACCGCGAAGTTCGCGTGCGTTTGGATCGTTTGCCACAAGGGCGCCACCACGCCTAGCACGCCGGGCAACGCCGCGCCGACGACGCGAAACGAGCCGGAGACGAACACGACCAATAGCACGATTCCGATCCACACGAAAGCAATCAGGGCTGCCGTCGACAGCAACGCGCCGCCCACGACCGCGCCGATGGGCACCTGCAGCATCGGACGTTCGGGCGCCTCGGGTGTGCGGTGGTCAAGGCCGGCTGCCATTGCCAGCAGCGAAGCGCGCAAAGCTTCCGCGTCTGCCAATCGCAAGTACGCGATCGCCACTCGGCCCTCTGCGCCGCCCGCCATGTCAAGTTTCAGCTCGGCCAATCCCAGCATGCGGGCGAAAAGCGGCTGCACGACGTCGATCGCCTGCAGTCGGTCGATACGCACCCGACGCACCCGCTTGATGAAGACGCCGCTGCTGACCCGCACATCGCCGTCGGCGATCCGGAAGGTGGTGAACAGCCATGCGACGTATGCGCCGGCGGCGGCGAGCACGGCGAGCCCCAAACCGACGATCGGCAACCACTTCCCGGCTTCTCGCGTGTCGCGCATATTCACGACGGCGACGCCCACCAGGCCGACCACGATGCGGCCCGCCCGCACCAACGGACTGGCGGGGTGAGTGCGGCCCTCTCGGAAGGACGCAGATTCGACGGTTGCCACAAAAACCCTTACAGTCCAGCCGATCGGGCCTCGCCGAGTGCCGCGAGCCGATCACGCAGCCGGGCCGCCTCGTCGGGTGGCAAGCCGCGAATTCGCGCGTCGGTGCCGGCCGACGCGGTGTGCAATCGGACGGTCGCGATACCGAATTTCCGTTCGATCGGGCCAGCCGCGACGTCGACCAGCTGCATGCGCCCGTACGGCACGACCACGAGTCGGCGAAACAACACACCGCGGGTGACCAGCAAATCCGCAGCGCGTTCGGTGTAACCCCATGACCGGTAGTTGCGATCGATCACGCCAAGGACGACGAACGTCACGGCGACGAGCAGGCAGCCGCCGACGACGAGAACCAGCCAGACTCCAGTCGCCACCGCCACAATCACCAGGACGACGAAAAGCAGCACGGCGACCACGAATGTCATCACGCGTCGCATCACTCGAAATTGCGCAGAGACTCTCGACCACTCTTGGTTCGGCGACGCGAAGGCTTGCTCGATCCCGCTCAATGCGGCCTCCTCTCGTCGTCCGGCTGCTTCGGCACGCGACAGCAATGCTCAAGAAACAAGGCTGCCGCAAGCAGCGCCACAGACGCCGCGAGGCTGATCGCGCTGGCCCGACTGTCTGCGTTTATACGTGGCTTTCCGAGATGCTGAACCGTGTAGATGAGGAAGCCCGCGTACAGTCCACCGACCACGGCCGCCGCATGACTGCTTGCCTTGGCCAACACGGCGAGCCGCGCGACGAATATCGGGTCGAGCCGGTGCCGCGCCGGCTGGGTGGCGTTGTGCAACCGGCTGCGCACCGAGAACGCGAACATCAACTCGGCGACAGCGAGAATGACCAGCGTCAGAGGTCCGGCGATCGGGAGCGCCGGCCACGAGTCGTACTCGCGCGAAACGACCAGCCAACTCAGGATGCCGGCAAGCAAACCAAGCGCCACCAACACGGTCCAACGGGTTGGCCGCATCAACGCACCCCCGGCAGAGCCAACGCGACGTCGTCAATGCGGCGCACGTCGGATGTGTCGACCGTCTCAAGCAGCTTGGCGATGCGACCATGGCCCGGCAGAGCCGCCTCGGGCGCGATCTCGGCCCACGGCACTAACACAAAGCCGCGTTCGTGCGCGCGCGGGTGCGGCAACGTCAAGGACGGGTCGGAGCTCACCAGGTCGTCGTACACGATGACGTCGACGTCGAGCGTGCGCGGTCCCCAGCGCTCCAGCCGCTCACGACCGGCGCCGCTCTCGACGGCATGCGCGAAAGCGAGCAGCTCCTGAGGAGGCAGCGTGGTGTCGAGCAAGAGGACGGCGTTGAGGTAGTCGGGCTGCGGCGGGCCTCCGACCGGCGCGGTCTGGTAAACGCTCGACACCGCGACCACTTCGCCGGCGCCGGCAAGGGCGTTGACCGCAGTCTGCAACGCCGCCGCCGGGTCGCCGAGATTGGCGCCAAGCGCCAGCACCGCCTGACTCAACGCCCCCCTCGCGATCTGCTAATGGTGACCAACACGTCGGAGAACGGACTCGGTATTGGCGCGTGTGGCTTGTGCACGGTGACTTCGACACTGTCAACCCGCGGGTCAGCCAAACAGGCGTCGGCGATGCGGGCGGCGAGCGTCTCGATGAGATTCACCGGCGCCCCTCCAACGATCGACGTCACACTTCGCGCGACGTCGGCGTAGTTGACCGTGTCTGCGATGTCATCGGAACGGGCGGCGGGGCCGGTGTCGAAGTACAGGACGACGTCGACGAGGAAGTCTTGACCGTCGGCGCGCTCGTGTTCGAAGACGCCGTGGAATCCCCAAACCTTCATCCCCCGAAGCTCAACCCGGTCGGTCACGGCTCCTCCCGCCAGCGCGCGGCGACTTTGACAGCGTCGACGTCGGCCGCAGGCGAGTGCACCCGCACGCCCCATGCGCCTGCGGCGGCGACCAGCGCGGTCACCGCCGCGCTGGCGTGGTCACGCTCCGGCGCGGGCCGCGGGATGTCGTCGACCGTCAGCAAATGTCCGAGAAACGCCTTACGAGAAGCGCCAACCAACACTGGACGACCGAGTGACATCAGCGCGTCGAGATGCTTGAGCAACGCCCAGTTGTGACCCGCGCCGGGCTTCTTGGCAAAGCCAATGCCCGGGTCGACGATGATCTGCGACGGCGAGACGCCGTCGTCAACGACCGCGGAGATCCGTTCGGACAGCTCGCGGCGCACGTCCGTCACGACGTCCGAGTATTGCGCCCTCGCTTGCATGTCGGCGCTGTGACCACGCCAGTGCATGACGACGTACGCGACGCCAGCGGCGGCGACAAACGACGCCATCTTCGGATCGGCAAACCCGCCGCTCACGTCGTTGACGAGCACCGCGCCGGCGTCGACCGCGCGTCGTGCGATTTCGCTGTTCATCGTGTCGATGCTCACGACACCCTCGCGGGACAGCGCGGTGACGACGGGCAACGCCCGACGTAGTTCCTCTTCGGGGTCGACCCGCAAAGCGCCCGGTCGAGTCGACTCGCCACCGACGTCGACGATGTCGACACCGGCCGCGAACAATCCGATGCCGTGCTCGATCGCCTGCCCGTGGTCGAAGTACCGGCCGCCATCGGAGAACGAGTCAGGCGTGACGTTCAAGACGCCCATGACGCGGCACCGCCCGATCTCCGGAAGGCCGACGACGTAAGGAAAATCCTGGCTCGTCATGCGGCGGGCCCGAGTCGGAGCAACCGCCGAAGTTGCGAAATGCGCGGATGGGGCCAGACGATGAACGCCTCAGCCTCTAACGCGGCGATGGCGATGCGCGGCAGATCGCGCCCCGCGGGGTAGACGATGTAGCGCGGCACCCACTCCGGCTGGAACTTCGCGTTGAACCGATACAGCGACTCGATTTGGAACCAGCGCGACGCGAACACCAGCAGGCCGCGCCACGCCCGAAGGATCGGCCCTGCGCCCAGTCGCCCGCCACGTTCGAGCGCAGACCGAAACACCGCGAAGTTCAGCGAGACTCGTTTCACACCCAGCGCCGGGCAGGCACGCAACGCAGCGGTGATGAGGAACTCATTGAGGCCGGGGTCGGCCGCCCGATCGCGGCGCATCAGGTCAAGCGACAGGCCGTCGTCGCCCCACGGCACAAAGTGCAAGAACGCGCGTAGCATGCCGTCCTTCATCGCTGCCACACCGACGCAATCGCCGTCGTTCGGGTCAGCGAACCGGCCAAGCGCCATCGAATAGCCGCGCTCGGTCTCGGTGCCTCGCCATGACGCCGAGTGCTCGCGATATGCGGTCGCCTGCTCGCGCGACAGATCGCGAACACGCGTCACCTCGGCGGTGTAGCCAGCTCGCTCGACTCGATTGACCATTTGCCGGACGTTGCGCATGGTGCGTCCTTCAAGGCTGAACTCGGCGACGTCGACCACGGCCTCGTCGCCGAATTCCAGCGCGGACATGTCCGTCTCTCGCGTCCAGACCTCGCCACCGAGCTCGCTGCAACCAAGCACCGCGGGCACCCACGCGTGCCGCTCGGCCTCGGCCATGAATTCCTTGATGGCGCCTGGCCACGCCTCTGGATCGCCGAGCGGGTCACCGCTTGCCAGCATCACGCCCGACACGACGCGATACGCGACACACGCCTTGCCGGTGGTCGACCACACCACGCTCTTGTCGCGCCGCAACGCGAAGTATCCGAGGGAATCGCGCTCGCCCTGAACGGCAAGTAGGTCGCGCATTCGTTGTTCGTCGGACGGTGCGAGCATCGCCCGCGGTTCGGCCGGACGAAACACCAGGTACGCCGTCACCAATGCCGTCAGCGCGCCCATCGCGACCAGGGTCGCCGCGATGAGGTCGCCCGTGCGGTCACCGCTAAACCGCAACGGACCAGGAACGCCGACCAGGCCGCACGCGACATGCTCGACGACCCGATCGAAGGACGCCGAACCGATGACCTGGCCGCGCCGCACCTCGATCAGCAGGCAGCCGATCACGAAGCTGGCCACCGCCAAACCCACGAATGCGTAAAGCGCGCGCCAGCGAGTTCGCGGATCGCCGACTGCAAAGAACTCGTCGCGATACACCAACAGTCCAACGACCATCGTGCCGTCGATCGGTATCCAGGCTGGCGCGTCGCCGAGGTCGGGTCGATGCAGGAAGTGCAGCACGAACCCGATGGCGAGAATGACAAGCACGGCCTGCCAGGCGCGTCGCTTGCGGCGGCGCAGCGCATGTGACAGCAAGATGAGAAGGCCGCCGGCGACGACCAACGCCGCGGCCGCAACCCCGTGAATCAAGGCGGTGTCGACCGTGCCGGGCAAGATGTGGTCGATGACCTTGACCCGCTCCCACAAGTGCGGGCGAACGACCATCGCGATGTTGCGTACACCGAGGATGAGCGTGACCAGGCTCGCGGCGAACGGCACCCACCGGCGGCGGGACCGGCGTTCGCCGACCTCGGCCGCCGGGCTGGTCGCGACTCGAGCGCGCGTCGGCTGCATACGAGAAGAATCCTTCACCGCACGGGTCGGCCGCTAGCGGCCGGCGATCAAGCCGAGCGCCTCGGCCCGCGTGCGGTCGGAGTCGCGGAACGCGCCGCGCACCGCCGACGTCACCGTGCGCGCGCCCGGCTTGCGAACGCCGCGCATCGACATGCACAGGTGCTCGCACTCGATGACGACGATGACGCCGCGCGGCTCGAGCAGTTCGTCGAGCGCGTCGGCGATTTGCGCGGTCATCCGCTCTTGCACCTGCGGCCGACGGGCGAACACCTCAACTAGCCGGGCCAGCTTCGACAGCCCGGTGATCTCGCCTTTGACGTTCGGGATGTAGCCGACGTGCGCGACACCGTGGAACGGCGTCAGGTGATGCTCACATGTGCTGTACAGCTCGATGTCGCGGACGATGATCATCTCGTCATGGTTGGCGTCGAAGACCGTGGTCAGGACATCTTCGGGCCGCTGCCGCAGGCCGCCGAATTGCTCGGCGTACGCCCGCGCGACCCGCGCCGGAGTCTCCCGAAGCCCGTCCCGACTCGGGTCCTCACCGATCGCGAGGAGGATTTCTCGCACGGCAGCCTCGATGCGGGGCAGGTCGATCTCGTGCTGGGAAGCCCCGGCGGCAGGTTCGACGTCGTCGGTCTGGCTCATCATTGGCCCCGCCGGTTCAGTCGGACGACGCGTGCGATCCGGAGTGGCCGCCCTCGCCGGCGTGCTCGCCAGAGACACCGCCGTTCGAGCCGCCCGCGCCGTTCGAGCCGGCGGCGCCATTTGAAGTGTGCGCGCCGCTCGGGCCGCTCACGACGTCCGTGCCGGACTCACCCGACGCCAGCAACGCCAACTCGCGCGGCGTCATGATCGGCGCCTTGTCGCTCGGGAGCCGTTTGCCGTAGCCGGTGTAGGAGCCGCGCGCCGGGCGCTTTTGCACCCGCTCGAAGATGCGCAGCACCTCGTCCTTCTGCAGCGTCTCTTTTTCCATCAGTTCGAGCACAAGGTTGTCGAGCACATCGCGGTACTCGACGAGAATTTCCCACGCCTCGTCGTGCGAGCTCTCGATCAGCCGGCGCACCTCGTCGTCGATGGTCGAGGCGATCTCCTCGGAGTAGTCGCGCTGGTGACCCATCTCGCGGCCGAGGAAAACCTCGCCGTTCTCCTGGCCGAACTTGCGGGCCCCGAGCTTCTCGCTCATGCCGTACTGGGTGATCATGTTGCGGGCGATCGAGGTCGCCTTCTCGATGTCGTTCGCGGCGCCCGTGGTGGGCTCGTGAAACACGAGCTCTTCGGCGGTTCGGCCGCCGAGCAGCATCGCGAGCTGGTCCATCATCTCGGCGCG
>JAICYF010000050.1 GCA_025934355.1 Acidothermaceae bacterium | reverse complement strand
CTGAAACAGGACGACGGCACCGCCGTCCGACAGCGGGCGGGCTTCGACGTAAGAGCGACTGCCGTTCACGGTGCGCGTTGTAGAGACGTCTCCGCCGTTGCGCAGCGTGGCGACGTCTCGCGCACTCAGCGGCTGCGCCGTCAGTGGGCGACCCTCGGGACCGGTCAGCGCGCCCGCGCTGTCGACCAGGACGACGCTGATGCGGTCAGCGCTGAGCACCCGGACGATCGCCTCAGGCACTCGGGCCCGACCGTTGCGCTCGACCGAGACGTCGGTGGCGGTCGCCGCCAGGCTGGCGTCGTCGCGCAGCACTTGCCGGCCCTGGGCCTGGGCGGAGGAACGCAGCAAGAAGCCGGAGAGCAGGCCGGCCACGACAACGGCCAGCGCGGCAGCGACGGTGATGACGAGGATGATCCGCGACGCGAGGCTGCGCCGCCGTTGCGGGGTCGGCGGACGTCCCGCGGCGAGCTCAGGCATCGGCGGTGTAGCCGACGCCGCGCACCGTGCGGATCGGGCTGGCGTCGCCGACCTTGCCGCGGATCTGCGCGACATGGACGTCGACCGTGCGGGTGCCCGCCGCCGCCGCGTAACCCCACACCTGCGACAGCAGCTCTTCGCGGCTGAACACGCGCCCGGGCCGGCGGCACAAGAAGGCCAACAGGTCGAACTCTGTCGCGGTCAGCTCTACGCCGACGCCAGCCGCGGTGACCCGACGGCGGGCCGGGTCGAGGGTGATCGAGCCGACCACGTACACCCGCTCGTCGGCGCCGCGGGTCTGGCTGCGCCGCAGCACCGTCTTCACGCGCGCCACCAGCTCGCGCGGGCTGAACGGCTTGGTCAGGTAGTCGTCGGCGCCGAGCTCAAGCCCGAGCACCC
This sequence comes from Acidothermaceae bacterium, assembly GCA_025934355.1. Taxonomy (GTDB): domain Bacteria; phylum Actinomycetota; class Actinomycetes; order Acidothermales; family Acidothermaceae; genus JAICLV01. The sequence goes on along the minus strand of JAICYF010000050.1, from coordinate 17,514 downwards.
GGTCGACCTCGTCGTCGCGCGCGGTCACGAACAGGATCGGCGTCCAATCGCCGTCCGCCCGCAGGATTCGGCACACCTCCGTGCCGTCGATGGTCGGGATGCCGACGTCCAAGACGATCGCCACCGGGTGCAGGTTGCGCGCCGCGGCGAGCCCGGCGCGGCCGTCACTTTCCACGTGGACGCCGAAGCCCTCACGGGTGAGGTACATCCGCTCGAGGTCGGCGATCGCGCGTTCGTCTTCTATGACGAGGACCAGTCCTTTGGTCTCCGGGGCTGCGGCAGCCATGCGTCCTCGATTCACTCCGTGTCGCCGAAGGATCGGCGCGGACCGCGACGGATCTGTTAGAGCAATGTTCGAGGAATGTTCGGACGGCGCGCCCGTTTGCTCAAGCTCAACCCGCCGAGCAGATGTGCGGGCCGGGCGCTACGCGGTGGGGTCGTCGCCTTCGTCGAGGCGGTCCCACATCGCCGAGGCGTCGGACGACGGCTGCCCAGGCCTCGCCGATCGCGCCGATCGGCCGCCTGACTCGTATCGCCGGCCCATCGCCGGCCAGCTGCCCGACCGAACGAGTGCGAGCGTGCCAGCGGCCAGCGCCACACCGCCCGCGCAGATGTCGACCCAAGGCCAGCCAGTCGCCCGCAGCCGCAGGGTCGGGTCGGCTGAGAACGAGAACACGCCGACATAGTCGGACCCGTGCGCGGCGGCGGTCGGGTCTGCCAGCACGTCGGCGGCCAGCGCGATGGCCCCGGCCCCCGCGGCGACAACGATTAACGCCACAACCCGGCGAAGCCACCGACGAGTGGCCGGCAACGCCACAACGGCCGCAAGCAGCACCAACCCGAGCGCGCTAGTGCCACCGGCGACGTCATGGCCGGTCGGGCCCCCGGTGGCGTGGCCGCCGCCGACGACCACGTAGTGCACCCATCTGCGCCCTGCGGCGAACAGCACCGCGGCACCCGCGACCGCGCAACCGACCACCGCGAGGACGAGCTCACGCCGAGGAGCCGATGGACGAGCCTCACTCATCCGATCGGGTCCGGTCCCGTTCTCGTGACGTTTGCTACCGGATTCCGGGACAGATCGTCACCGGAACCGGCCGATACCTCCGGAGGCGCAAGCGATTCCGCGATCGCGACCGCCGACAGCACCGTGTTGGCCTTGTGCTGGCACTCGGCGTCCTCGGTGGCTGGGTCGGAGTCGGCGACCAGGCCGGCGCCAGCCTGCACGTACACCGTGCCGTCGCGCACGACCGCGGTGCGGATCGCGATCGCGGTGTCGAGGTCGCCGGCGAAGTCGACGTAGCCGACGACGCCGCCGTACAGCCCGCGCCGGGTCGGCTCAAGCTCCTCGATGATCTCCATCGCACGCACCTTCGGCGCCCCAGACAGCGTGCCGGCCGGAAAGGTCGCCGCCAACACGTCGAGCGCGTCGCGCCCGGAGTCAACCTGGCCGACGACGGTGGAGACGATGTGCATGATGTGGCTGTACCGCTCGACCGACATGAAGTCGACCACTTCTACCGTGCCCGGCGCGCACACCCGGCCCAGGTCGTTGCGCGCCAGGTCGACGAGCATCACATGCTCGGCCCGTTCCTTCGGATCGGCCAGCATCTCGGCGGCCAAGGCGTTGTCGTCTTCGGGAGTGGCGCCGCGAGGCCGGCTGCCGGCGATCGGGTGCATCAGCGCCCGGCCTTCCTTGACCGTGACGTGCGCCTCCGGGCTCGACCCCACGACGTCAAAGCCGTCGAAGCGCAGCAGATACAGGTAGGGGCTCGGATTTCGCGCGCGCAGCACCCGGTAGATGTCGAGCGCGCTCACGGTCGTCGTCGCCTCGAACCGTTGGCTCGGCACGACCTGGAAAATATCGCCGGCCCTGATGTATTCGCGGGCCCGATCGACCCAGGCCATGTATTGCTCGGACGACGTGCGGCGCAGCGGCGGCGGCGTTTTCGGATTTCCCATGACGGCCACGGTCGACGGCGCGGGCCGCTGTAGGTCGGCGGTCATCGCGTCGAGCCGCCGCTCGGCGTCGTCAGGCGATTCGCCAGGCAGCACGTTGGCGATCAGCAGCACCGAGCCGTCGTGGTGGTCGAGCACCGCGAGGTCGGTGACGAGGAACATCACCAGCTCGGGCAGGTGCAGGTCGTCGACCGTGTCGTCCGGCAACCGCTCGAGTCGACGCACCGCGTCGTAGGTGACGAATCCGACCATGCCGCCGACGAGCGGCGGTAGCGAGGTGTCGCGGGGCTCACGGAGCGCCTCGACGGTGGCCGCCAGCACCTTCAGCGGCTCCCCCTCGGTCGGGACGCCGGGCGGCGGTGTGCCGATCCAGCGCGCGTGCCCGTCCCGTTCGGTCAGCGTCGCCGCAGACCGGACGCCGACGAAGGAGTACCGCGACCAGGAGCGTCCGTTCTCGGCCGACTCCAGCAGGAAGGTGCCGGTGCGGTCATGTGCGAGCTTGCGATACAGGCCGACCGCGGTCTCGCCGTCCGCCAAAAGCCGACGGGTCAGCCGGGTGAGCCGGGTGATGGTCATGCCGACTTGGCGGCGCCGGGCGAGCCGACCTCGGCCGGCAGCACGTCGGCGTCGAAGCAGGTGCGGTCGCCGCTGTGACAAGCGGCGCCGACTTGGTCGACCTTCACGAGCACGGTGTCGCCGTCGCAGTCGAGCGCAACCGACTTGACCCATTGCTGGTGCCCGGACGTGTCGCCCTTCACCCAGTACTCCTGCCGGCTGCGGCTCCAGTACGTGCACCGCCCGGTGGTGAGGGTGCGATGCAACGCCTCGTCGTTCATCCAACCGAGCATTAACACCTCACCGGTGTCGTACTGCTGCGCGACGGCCGGGAACAGGCCGTGCTCGTCGCGCTTGAGGCGGCCGGCGATCGCGGGATCGAGGTTTGCAGACGTGGATTCAGCGGGCATGCGTCCATTGTGCCGGGCCGGTTCCGTCCGGTCGCACGAGATATGGGCCGCTATCGAGGGAGCCGCCGTGACACCGGTGACGTCACCCGTGGCCGCGACACCCACCTCGAGGCGAGAAATCCGGCGCCGGGTGCGCCGCCAGGTGATGTTGCGCCGGCTCCGCCGCGAACTCGCGAACGGCGGCGATCTCGCCGCGGTCCTTCGTCGTCCGACCTCGATCAAGACCGTCGAGTGAAGGCTGAGGTCGCTAGCGCGTCGACCCGCGCCAGGAGGCGTGCAGCCGCGCGTAGATCCCGTCGCGGTCCAGCAGTTCCGCGTGCCGGCCACGTTCGACGAGGCGGCCGCCGTCGAAGACCAGCACGTCGTCCGCTTGTTCGGCCGTGGACAGCCGGTGCGCGATCGTCACCGACGTGCGGCCCTTGGTGACGCCGTCGAGGGCGCGCTGAATCCGGACGTCGGTCGCGGGGTCGACCGCTGACGTCGCCTCGTCAAGCACCAGCAGGTCGGGCTCGGCGACGAACGCTCGGGCGAGTGCCACCAGCTGCCGCTCCCCTGCGGACAGCGAGCCGCCGCGCTCGCCGACCATCGTGTGCAGGCCCAGCGGCAGGGTGTCGAGCCAGTCGGCCAATCCGAGTTCGCCGAGCGCCGCCTCGATGCCGTCGTCCGAGATCGCCTGACCACGGGCGCCGAACCGGATGTTGTCGGCGACAGAGCCGTCGAACAAGTACCCGTCTTGCGGCACCATCACGACGCGGGAGCGGAGTTCGCTGAATCGCACCCGGCGCAGATCGACGCCGTTGAGGGTGATGGCGCCCTCGTCCGGGTCCATCAGCCGGGTCAGCAACTTCGCGAACGTGGTCTTGCCCGAGCCGGTCTCGCCGACGACCGCGACCCGCTGCCGCGGCACGATCTCGACGTCGACCTCGCGGAAAACGGGGTCGTCGCCGACGTAGGCGAATGACACGTTGTCGAACCGGACGCCGATCGGGCCAGCGGGCAACGTCTCACCGGCCTCAGCCGGGTCTTTGACGTCCGCCGGTAGGTCGAGAACGTCGAGCACCCGCCGCCAACCGGACACCGCGTTTTGCGCCTCGCCGAGCATCTCTGCGGCCGATTGGACGGGCTGCACGAACAGCGTCACGACGAACAGAAACCCGAGCACTGTGCCGGCGCTCAACTCGCCACCCACGCCAAGCGCGACTCCGAGCACCACGCAACCCGCGGTCGCCAAGCCGGCGGCCACCTCGCCGGTGCTGAACGTGAAGGCGACGATCCGCTGCGCTCGCACGAAAGAGTCGCGGTAGCGCTTCACGCTGTGGTCGATGCGGTCACCGGTGCGCTTCTCCACTCCGTACGCCCGAATCACGGACGCGCCCACGACCGTCTCCGCGACGACGCCGAGCATGTCGCCGACCCGTGCCCGCACCACGTCGTATGCGGCCGAGATCCAGCGTTGAAAGCGGCGCATCGCCAAGAACAGCGGCACGAAGCAGCCATACACGAGCAGGGTGAGTTGCCACGACCACACCAGCATCAGCACGGTGGCGACGACCATCTGGCCGACGCTGACCACCACGACGACGCCACCCCACTGCATGAACGTGCTGATCGAGTCGACGTCGCTGGTGACCCGCGAAACCAACGAGCCGCGTGAGTGCGACTGCTGATGCAGCATCGAAAGGTCGTGGATATGCCGGAACGCCTTGATCCGCAACGTCGCGAGGCCGCCCTCAGTCGACCGGTAGAGCCGCACGTTGGTCAGGTAGGAGCACACAGCGGTGAGCAGGAGCGCGGCCGCGGTCACCGCGGCGACCAGCTCGACGTACCCGACGTCGGGGCCGCCCTTCGCGAGCAGCCCGCCGTCGATCGTCTGCTGGATCGCGATGGGCACGGCGACCTGTCCGGCGGTGGCGAGAATCGCGAGCGTCAGGGTGATCCAGAACCCCTGGGCGAACTCGGGCGAGGTCTGCAGGCCGCGCACGAAGGTCGACCAGTTGCTCGCCCGCGGGTCGACGACCTGGGACGACGCGGACGACGAAGACGGGGCGGACGGAGCGGCCGACGCGGACGTCGCGGTCATCGGACCACCCCGACGTCCGACTCGTCGTCGTCCGCGGTCGGTGCCTGGTCTTCTTGTTGCTCGTACGCCGTGACGAGGGCCCGATACCCCTCGCATCGCGCGACGACCTCGGCGTGCGGACCTCGATCGACGACGCTGCCCTGCTCGACGTAGACGACCTCGTCGGCGAGCCTGATGGTGGCGCTGCGATGCGCGACGACGACGACCGTTGACGGCAGCGCGGCGTCCCGCAACCCCTTGAGGATGCGCTCCTCGACCCGGGGGTCGACGCTGCTTGTCGCGTCGTCCAAGATCAACAGCCGCGGACGTCGGACGAGGGCGCGTGCGAGCGCGACCCGCTGACGTTGTCCGCCGGACAGGGTCGCTCCACGCTCGCCGACGCGGGTGCCAAGGCCGTCGGGTAGCGCGCCCACGAACCGGTCGGCTTGGGCAAGCCGAAGCGCGGCCCACACGTCGGAATCCGGGATGTCGGATCCGAGCGTGACGTTGCCGCGGACGGTGTCTTCGAAGAGAAAGGTCTGCTGCGGGACGATCGCAACCGAGGCGGCCACCGCGCCGCGCGCGGTGTCGCGCATGTCGACGCCATCGAGGAACACCTGCCCGGAACGCGGGTCGACCAGCCGCACCAGCAGCATCGTGAGCGTCGATTTGCCCGCGCCCGTGGGCCCGACCACCGCGACCGTTCGGCCGGCCGCCACCGGGAAGGTGACGTCGGACAGCACCGTGGAGTCGCCGTAGGCGAAGTCGACCGAGCGCAACTCGACGTGCGCGGCGCCGTCGTCCGGCAACTGGTCGTCGCCGTACTCGAGCGCGCCGGTGGCGCGTAAGACACGGGAGACCCGCTCGCCGCCGACGACGCTTTCGGCCATGCCGCCCAGCACCCAGCCGATCGCCCGGATCGGGAACGCGAGGAGCGTGAACAGGTACGCCACCTCGACGAGTTGGCCGGTGCTGATCGCCCCTGAGCCGACCCGGTGCGCTCCGACGACGAGGACGAGCAGCAACCCGAGGTTGGGCAAGGCGTCGACGACGGGATCGAAGAAGCCGCGGCGCCGCCCGACCTCGACGTTGGCGTCGCGCAACTGCCAGGCGGTCTGCGCGAAGCGGCGGGTCTCGTCGTCCTCGCGCCCGAGGGTCTTGACGACGAGCGCGCCGTCGAAGCTCTCGTGCGCGACCCGGCTCACGTCGGCGCGCAACTGCTGCGCCCGATTGGCGACCGGACCCATCGTGCGCTGGTAGAGGTAGTTGAGCAGCGCGACCGCCGGGAAGACCAGCCCGCCCACGAGCGCGATGACCGGGTCGACGACCAGCATCGCGACCGCGGCGACGACGACCATCACCAGAACGCCGACGGAGAAGGGCAGCGGCGACACGAAGTCCCACATCGTCGACACGTCGGCGTTGGCGTTCGACAGCAGCTCACCCGTCGGGTGCCGCTGGTGCCATTCCATCGGCAGTCGCAGGTAACTGCGGGTGACCCGACGCCGGTAGGCGGCCTCCAGGTTGGCCTGCATCACGCTCGCGCCGACCCGCCGGCCGATGATCCCGGCGGCCTTCACGATAGCCACAGCGACAATCGCGGCGACCGCGGCGACGAGCGCGCCGGTCTTCGCGTGGCCGTGGTTGATCGACGGCAGGATGACCTTGCTGGTGACCTGGCCAAGCACCCACGAACTGGCGACGGTCATCAACCCGTAGGTGCCGCTGGACGTCGCGGCGAGCAGGAACACCTTGCGCTCCTCGCGAATTCCGCTTGCCAGCAAACGAAATCCGCGGCGCAGGACCGGTTCCTCGGCGGGAGCGTCGAGGCGGTCCTCGATGCCCACCGTGGCCATGAACGTGTCCGATCGTCCGCCCCTGCGCGCCAGCCGCCGGGTCTCGGCGTTTCGAGCGCGCGAAAACTCGGTCCAGTTTGCACCCGGCGTCAAACGATTACCGCGGCCAACTGCCTCGGCGCCGCGTTCAACGCTCGGACGAGACGCCGGGCCAGTCGTACAGCAGCTCGTCCGCGATGACCGCGAGGTCGAGGGCGACGACCGGGTCGTCGATCAGCCCGCGGTCGTCGAGCACCTCCACCCGGTCGGCGACCCGCTCCCAGAGGCAGACGCAGGTCTCGCCGGTCTGCCAGCCTTCGTACAGGAGTCCGTCGGCGTCGGTCTCGGCGTAGAGCTGGCGGGCGATCCGCTGGGTCAGGTCGCGGTCGCGCGCGCGCAGCGCCCCTGCCGCGACCCCGAGGGGCACGGCGGCCAGCCCTCTGGTGTCGACCAGATCGAGAGGACGGTCAACCGAAAGCACGGCGAGCCGCTGGGAGGCCGACGGCGACACCCGCCGATCGTCGCCGAAAACCTCGGCCACCGCGCAGCGCAGGCTAAGGGTGGCGTAAAGGACGCCGCGGTCGCCGTTCGGCGTCGGCGCACCCGTAGCGGGATCGGCCAGGTGGTGGTCCCAGCGGCCGCGCACGTGTGGTCCGAGGTGCCGGAAGCTCGCGCCGTCGCGGTAGAAGTGCGCGTCGTAGATGCGAACTAACGGAAGCTGCGCGGGCAGCAGCACGCGCTCCGGGCGCCCCGGCGTCGTCCGCGCTGTTCTGGGAGGGCGCTCGCTCACCGGCTGCCGACATACGACGCGGCGTCGACCACGCGGTCGACGTCGCCGTCGCGCAACGCCTGCGCCGGCGTGCGATCGGCCAGCTGACGCGACGGGAGGGTGAACCAACGGACCAGGCCCGCGACGTCGTGCCGGTCGGGCAGCACCTTCCACACCGCGATCGCCCCCGGCAACACAGCGGCGCCGTCAAACTGCCAACCCGGGTAGCGCCAATCCTCTTTGTGCTTGAAGGCGATCAGACCGCCCTTGCCTCGTCGCTTGGTGACCGCGGCCGAACTGACCCCGAGCAAGGCCGCGACCTGCGCGGTCGACAGCGAGTCGGCGACCAGCTGCTCGCGGGTGGCCGCCTCGCGAGCCAGCCCGCGGGCGACGGCGGCCGCGGCCACCTCCGGCTCGTGGGTGCGGACCACCGGATGCAGACTGCGCGGTCGGTTCCGCGGCGCGGTGGCAAGCACCCGCAGGTAGGCCGCTTCAAGCTCATCGCGCTCGGCCGCCGGGAGCGAGTCGAGCAACCCGGCGAGCTCGGGGGCGCGGTCGGTGAGAGTACGCATGACCACAGTCTAGTTGCGGTAGTGACAATCACACCAGCGCAACCAACGTCCCGCATCCGAGAGGTCAGCGGACGGCGTGCCCCGCGGACCGCAGGGCGGCCTTCACCTCGGCGATCCGCAGCGTGCCGAAATGGAAGACCGAGGCCGCGAGAACGGCGTCGGCCCCGGCCTCGACGGCGGGCGCGAAGTCGGCGACCGCGCCAGCCCCGCCCCTCGCGATGACCGGCACGGAAACAACTCGACGAACCGCCGCGATCAGCTCCAGGTCGAATCCGGCGCGGGTGCCGTCGGCGTCCATCGAGTTCAACAGGATCTCCCCGGCCCCGAGCTCGGCGGCGCGGGCCGCCCACGCGACCGCGTCGATGCCGGTCCCTCGCCGTCCGCCGTGAGTGGTGACCTCGAAGCCGGATTCGGTGCGGGCGCCGTCGGCGACCCGGCGTGCGTCGACCGAGAGCACGACGCATTGCGCACCGAACCGGTCGGCCGCCTCGGCCAGCAACTCCGGACGCGCGATGGCCGCGGTGTTGACGCCAACCTTGTCAGCGCCCGCTCTCAGCAGCTTGTCGAAATCCTCGGCCCCGCGGACTCCCCCGCCGACCGTGAGCGGGATGAACACCTGCTCTGCCGTGCGCCGGACGACGTCGTAGGTGGTCTCCCGATCACCGCTGCTCGCCGTGATGTCGAGAAACACCAGCTCGTCGGCGCCCTCGGCGTCATAGATCCGGGCCATCTCGACCGGGTCGCCGGCGTCCCTCAGGTCGCGAAAGTTGACGCCTTTGACGACGCGGCCGGCGTCGACGTCGAGGCACGGGATGACGCGGACGGCGAGTCGCTCGCCGATGTCGCTGGTATCGGGCACGCGGTCACGGTATCGGCGATGCCGACAAGCCTCGGTACGCGGTGGCCTCGATTTCAACCAGCATCGTTGGCTCGATGAGCCCTTTCACCTCGATCATCGACGCCGCCGGCCGAATGCTCCCAAACGCCTCCCCATGCGCGCGGCCGTACTCCTGCCAGCGGGAGATGTCGGTGACGAACATCCGGGTGCGCACCACGTCGTCCAAGCTCGCGCCGGCCTCGGCCAACGCGGCGTGGATCTTCTCGATCGCCGCCTTCGTCTGCGCGTAAGCGTCGTCGCCTGCCTCGGGGGCCGTGGTGCCGGACACCTCGATGAGCGGGCCCGCCACCACGGCCCGGCTGTAGCCGATGACCGGCTCCCACTGAGCTCCTGACGAAATACGGCGCACATCGGCTCGGTCGGTGCTCATGCGGCGAGGATATGAAGTGGGGCCATCGGCGGCCAGCGAGATTCGGCCCGCGGCCGCGCGAATGCCGGATCGCTTTTGCGCCTTTCGGTCCAAAGTTCTTCGCGCGAACGCTCATTGACTGGGCCGTGTGGGTGACATTTCTCGTAGTGCGAGCCGATTCAACTCAACAGTGTTAGTCGGCAGCCGACAGGCGCGACGACAGGAAAGTCAAATTGACCGCCTCTTCCCCCAAGCATGGGCTCGCGAAAGCGATGGCGGTCGGAAATGTCACGGATGACAACTGGAGGAAGTCCCATGCACACCAAGACCAAGCTTGTGGGGGCGGCGACGATTGTCGCGGCTCTCGCTGCCGGTGGAGCGGCATTCACCGACAGCAACACGATGCCGACCAACCAGCACGTTGGCTACGGCACGGTCACCGTCACCGGTGGCACCGTCGACCACATCGACTACAACATCAACGCGACCGACGTCAGCAAGCTCGACGGCGTCACCGTGTGGGTCAACGGCGACTACACCGCCTCGACGGTGAGCGTGCAGTGGAACAACGCGAACAGCGGCACGCCGGCCTACCCCGTCGTGACCTGCACGACCGGCGCGTACGACTCCACCGACACGGAGTTCGACTGCACCGCGCCGATCGACGCGGTCACCGCCACCTCACTCGACGTCACCATCACCACGACGCCGAAGTCGTAACCGAACGCCAGCGGGCCGGCGCTTTCGCCGGGCCGGCCCGCTGCGTCGCTCACGAGGGAATCCAGCATGCGCAAGAAATCCACGAAACTGACAGCTGGCGGGTTACTCGTCGGCTGCCTTTTCGCGCTTGCCTGGTATTTCCTCGCGCCGAGCAGCCTCGGCGGTAAAACGAGTTACGTCGTCACTCACGGCGTGAGCATGGAACCGGAATTCCACACCGGGGATCTCGCCGTGCTGAGGGCGGCGTCGGAATATCGCGTCGGCGACGTCGTCGGATATCACAGCGCCACGCTCGGCACCGTCGTGATGCACCGAATCATCGCGGACGACGGCGGCGTCTACACGTTCAAGGGCGACAACAACGACTGGACCGACCCTGACCACCCGACGAAGGCCAGCCTCATCGGCCGGCTCTCGGTCCGAGTGCCGCACGGCGGCCGGTATCTGGCGGCGCTCGACTCGACGCCGGGGCGTTGCGTCGCCGGCGGCGTTCTCGCGTTGTTGCTGCTCGGCGGCACCGGCCGCGCGCGTCGACGCCGGGCGCTGCGCACAAGCGGACGTCACCGGGCCCTCGCGCACCGCAGCCAGCCGCGGACCGCACGGAGCGTTCGAAGCACTCGCAGCGCAGCCACGCCACAAAGTCCGACAATCGAGCCGCAAACTCGACCGGCCCGCTCGATTCCGCGCGGCAAGCTGGCGGCGGCGACGATGGGACTACTCGCCATCGCAGCCGCGGAGAGCTGGCTGGTGACCCAATCATCGACCGTGCCCGCCAGTCGAACGGTCGTCGTCCAGCAAACAGGGACGTTCGGCTACACCGCCAACGTCCCGGCGTCCGTCGTCTATCCCGACGGCAAGCTGCACTCGGGTCAGCCGATCTTCACCGAGATCGCCCGCGGCGTCGACTTCACGTTTGACTACCACGCCGCCGCTGCGCTTCGCGGCACCGTCGCGTTGTCAGCGGCGCTAGTCGGGCCGAGCGGCTGGACGACGCCGCTGGCGACCGGCGCTGCCGCGCCGGTACGTGGCGGAGACGGCCACGCCACCGTGCGGGTCGACCTCGCCTCGGCGCAGTCGGCTCTCGACGCGTTCACCGCCGCCACCGGCGTGAAGGCGACGTCGGCGTCACTGGTGGTGACACCGAAGCTGAACGCGACCGGCGCGGTCGGAGGTCAGTCGACGACCGCCATCTTCGACGGCAAGCTCACGCTGGCCGCCGGGGCGAACCAGCTCATCGTCGTCACCGCGCCAAACTCCGGCGGCGCAAGCACCGCAAGCAGCGCGCCTGGCAACCCGCTGGTGATCGGCGCGCCGCTCGACGTCAAGACCCCCGTCACCGCGACGCGGACCTTTCACCTGCTCAGCTGGCACGTCAGCGTCGCGGCCGCCCGGATCGCGGCCGGCGCCGGCGTGCTCGTCGCGCTCGGCTGGCTGCTCGTCCTCTTGCTCGGTTCGCGACGAAGCGTGATGGCCGAGGACGACGTCGAGGCCGCGCTGCGCCGGTACGGCGATCGGATCGTCGACGCCGAACCCATGTCGCTCGACGGGCCGGTCGTCGACCTGACGTCGCTCGCCGCGCTGCACTCGATCGCCGAGCGCTACGACCGAGTCATCCTGCACACCACTCGCGGGGCGCGGCACTCCTACCTCGTGCGCGACGAGCTGTCCTGGTACCGCTACGACGTCCGGCCCGACCGTCCGCAGCACGCCGCGCGACGCGACAACTCCGACGTCGTGGTGCTCGACGCTCCGGTCATCAGGCTCGAGCCGAGGGCGTACGCCGTCGACATCCTGCCCGGCCTCGCCGCCAGCGGCGTCGGCCCGGCCGCCTGGGCGGACGGCTACGCCCGCGCCAGCTGACGAGCCCGGGGCCGCGCTCGGCGCCGACCGATGTGCCCGGTCCGCAAGGTTTAGGTCACCTCAACGCCACGTAAAGCGTCCGCCCGACAAGCGGCATTTGCGAGACATGTCGACTTATTCCTGCTTAGGTCGGTGACGCCGTCGGTCGAGATCGACGGCGAGACATGTTGTCGGTGTGTTGGGACTCATCTTGCGCAAAGTGCTCGCCGTGCTGTCGACGACGGTCGCCGCATCCGGGGCGCTCATCGTCCTCCCCGTTTTCACCGGCGCAGCGCCGGCGCCGCACCCTGTCGTGCCCGTCGTCAACGAGATCTCGATGCCGGTCAGCCATCCGACAACCCAAGGCGTCGGCGATGTCGCCGTCCCGGCGTCGTTCACCCGGGCGTCGTTCACCCGGGCGTCGTTCACCCGGGCGTCGTTCACCCGGGCGTCGTTGACCGGAGCGTCGTCCGGCCCGATCGCCGAGATCCCCGCTCAAGACACCAAGCCGTTCCGGCTGGTCGGGCTGAGCTGGACCCACGACCCCGCGATCAGCGCGCTCACCGCGCAAATCCGGGTGCGGTCGGACGGCGCCTGGTCCGGCTGGCAGGACGAGGAAAAGAACGACTCGGGCCCGGACGCAGGAAGCCCCGACGCGCAGCGCGCCCCCCGCGACGGAACCGAGCCGCTATGGGTCGACCATGCCGACGCCGTCGAGGCCCGCGTCGTGTCGGTGGCCGGCCCGACACCGCAAGACGTGCGCGTCGAACTCATCGACCCGGGGACGTCCGCCGCCGACTCCACGGTCGGCCACACCGCGATCGCGCCAGCCTCGGCCATGGCCGCGCCCGCGCAACCTCCGATCATCACCCGGGCGCAGTGGGGCGCCGACGAGAACATTCGGCTTCGCGCCTGCCCTTCGGGCCCCGAGTACACCGGGACGCCGAAGGTGGCGTTCGTCCACCACACGGTGACCGGCAACAGCTACGGACCTGGCGACACCGCCGCGATCGTCCGCTCGATTTACGCCTACCACGTGCAGGGAGAGGGCTGGTGCGACGTCGGCTACAACTTCTTGGTCGACCAGTACGGCCAAATCTTCGAAGGCCGCTACGGCGGTGTCGCGAAGGCCGTGCTAGGCGCGCACACCGGCGGGTTCAACACCAACAGCTTCGGCGTCTCGATGATCGGCACCTTTGACTCGGTGACGCCTTCAGCCGCGCTCCAGGCGTCGCTTGCCAAGCTGCTCGCCTGGAAGCTCTCCCTGTCGTACGCCAACCCGCAAGCTCAGGCGACGCTGTCGGCCGCGTCCTTCAGCGGATCGCGCTACGCCACCGGCACGCGGGTAACGTTCAACGTCATCTCCGGCCACCGCGACGCCGACCTCACCGCCTGCCCCGGTAACGCCGGATACGCCATCCTGCCTGGACTGCGGCAAGCGGTGTCGCAGCTGATGATCGCCGGGCTGGTCACCCCAGACGTCACCGTGACCCCACGCACCAAGACGGCGAACGGCTCGGTCCGGGTGACGGCGGGGATGCTGGCCGCGGGCGACTGGCAACTGCTGGTGCAAGACACGAACGGCGACACGCTGCAGACCTTGAGCGGCAGCGGATCATCGGTCGACACCACGTGGGACATGACCGGCGCGGACGGCAACCCGGTTGGTCCCGGCACCTACACCCTCACGTTGACGAGCACCCAAAACGGCGACACCGCCGTGCCCTGGACCAAGCCGGTCACGATCGGTGGGCCCTTCGACCGGCTCTCCGGAGCTGACCGGTACGGCACTGCGGTGGCCGTCGGGCAAGCCGCCGCGGCCGACTCGACGACGGTCGTGGTCGCGAGCGGCGAGTCGGCGCCGGACGCGGTGGCCGCCGGCCCGCTCGCCGTCCACCTCGCGGCGCCGTTGCTGTTGACGACGCCGAAGTCCTTGCCGGCGAGCGTGTCGGCCGACATCTTCCGCCGTCACGCCACAACCGCCTACCTGGTCGGCGGCAACGTCGCGATCAGTCCGGCGGTCGAGGACCAGCTGCACTCGCTCGGCGTCACGGACGTCACCCGGCTCGGGGGCGCTGACAGGTTCTCGACCGCGGCGCTTGTCGCCGCCCAAGTCGGCGCGAGCGGCGGCCAGGCGTTCGTCGTCGAAGGACACGCCGGACTCACCGATGGCTTCACGATCGGCGGGATCGCGGGCGCGCTTGGCCGGCCGATCCTGATGGCGACCCCGACCGGCGTGCCGGACGCGACCACCGCCGCGTTGAACTCGCTGGGAGTCACGAGCACCACGGTGATCGGCGGCCGGATCCCGGCCGCGGTCGTCGGATCGCTGCCGGGCGGCACGCAGATCGCGGGCGCCGACCGCTACGCGACATCCGTCGCGGTCGCCGACGCCTTGTCGGCGCAGCTGCCGAGCGGCCCGCTGCTGCTCGCGAACGGTGCGGCCAGCTTCCCCGCCGACGCGCTGACCGCCGCCGCGCTCGGCCGCCCGACCTTGCTGGTGACCCCAACCACCGTTCCTGCACCGGTCGGCGCGTGGCTCGCCGCGTCGAGCGGCATCCCATCGGTGACAGCGATCGGCGGACCAGCGGCGATCAGCGACGCGGTCGCTTCGACGGCCGCCGGCCTCGCCCGAGTGAGCTAGGCAGAACGCGCGGCGGCCGGAAATCGACGTCCGCCCAACCGACCGGCTGGCAGGATCTGCGACATGCGCGTGACAAGTCTGCGGATCTACCCCGTCAAATCGCTGGCTGGCAACCCGGTCGAGCACGCAGAAGTCGAACCGTGGGGTCTTGCCCGCGATCGCAGGTGGGGCGTGTTCGACGAGGCCGGCAACAGCGTCACCTCGCGTCAGGTGCACCACATGCTGGGGCTTCGCGCCGAGCCGCTCGACGCCTCGACGATTCGCATCACCGACCGTGACGGCGCTTTTCTCGACGTCGAGGCGCCGGTGGGCGGCTCGCCAATTCCGGTCGGACTGACGGGGCAGGATTCGGCCGTGCCCGCCAAAAGCGAGGCGCACGACTGGTTGTCGCGGCGAGTCGGGAATCCGGTGCGGTTGCTCTGGCAACCTGACCCGACGCAGCGGCCCATCGCGCCGCAGCACGGCGGCTTGCCGGGTGACACGCTTTCGTTCGCGGACGACGCGCCCCTGCTGCTCGTCACTGAGGCGTCAATGGCCCAGCTCAACGAGTGGATCCGCGAGGGTGCCGGGCTACCCGACGTCCCGGACATCGATCCGGGCGACCTGAGCGGTGAGGCAGCGCCTGACGGCTTCACACCGCTTTCCATCGTGCGGTTTCGGCCGAACGTCGTCGTCGACGGCGAGACGGCGTTCGCCGAGGACGACTGGACGTCGGTGCGCATCGGCGACGTCGAATTCCGGACGACGGTGCGCTGCGACCGCTGCGTGATGACGACGATCGACCCGGTCACCTTGGCCGGAGGCAAAGAGCCGATCCGCACGCTTGCGCGGCGCCGTCGATGGGACGGCAAGACCTGGTTCGGCATCCGGCTGGCGCCCCTGTCGACCGGCGTCATCTCGGTCGGCGACGACGTCGTGGTCGGCTAAGGCCGCGAACACCCGGATTCCGGTAACGTTTGCTACCGGATTCCGTGAGTAAACGTCAGCAGAAACGGGTCAGCTGACCGTCGCGAGAGCCTCTTCGAGCGTGAAAGCGCCTGCGTACAAGGCTTTTCCGACGATCGCACCCTCGACGCCGATCGAGGTCAACTCGGCGAGCGCGCGCAGGTCGTCGAGCGACGACACTCCCCCACTCGCGATCACCGGCTTGTCGGTGGCCGCGCACACATCACGTAGCAATGCCACGTTCGGACCGGTCAGCGTGCCGTCTCGCCGGACGTCGGTCACGACGTAGCGCGCGCACCCGTCGGCGTCCAGTCTTGCAAGGACGTCGAAAAGCTCGCCGCCGTCTTGCGTCCAGCCGCGAGCCGAAAGCGTGGTCCCTCGGACGTCGAGACCGACCGCGATCTGGTCGCCGAATTCCGCAATTGCCCGCGCGACCCACTCGGGGTTTTCCAGCGCGGCGGTGCCGATGTTCACCCGTGCGCAGCCGGTCGCGAGAGCCGCCCGCAATGAGGCGTCGTCGCGAATACCGCCCGACATCTCGACCTTGACGTCGAGCTTCCCGACGACCGACGCCAGAAGCTCCCGATTGGAGCCGCGGCCGAACGCGGCGTCGAGGTCGACCAGGTGAACCCACTGCGCGCCCGCCTCTTGCCAGGCGAGCGCGGCGGCCAGCGGATCGCCGTAGCTGGTTTCGGAGCCGGCTTCGCCTTGCACCAGCCGAACCGCCTGCCCGTCGGCCACATCGACCGCCGGCAACAAGACCAGAGCACTCACGCGATCGACTCCAACCAGTTCTTCAGCAGTTGCGCCCCGGCGTCGCCGGACTTCTCGGGGTGGAATTGCGTTCCTGACACCAGGCCGTCTTCGGCGGCGGCGACGAAGGTCGAACCGTGCGTCGCGGTGGTCACCAGACCGCCGGCTTCACGGGCGGCATAGGAGTGCACGAAGTAGAACCGCTCGTTCTCTACGCCGCGAAACAGCGTCGAGCGCGCGGCGGCGGAGACGACGTTCCAGCCCATGTGCGGCAGGATCGGCGCGTCGAGCTTCACGGCACCACCGGGCCAGACACCGATCCCGTCGGTGCGCACGCCGTGCTCAACGCCGTAGCCGAACAGCACTTGAAAGCCGACGCAGACGCCGAGCACCGGCGCGCCAGCAGAGATTCGCTTACGCACCAGGGATGATCCGTCGATCGCGTCGAGCCCGCGCATGCAAGCGGCGAAAGCGCCAACGCCAGGGACGACCAGCCCGTCGGCGCGCAGCGCCGCGTCGGCGTCCGACGTCACCTCGACATCGGCGCCGACGCGACGCAACGCGCGCTCGGCCGACCGCAGATTGCCCGACCCATAGTCGAGGACGACGACCTTCATCGCGACTACAGAACGCCCTTGGTGCTCGGCACTCCGGCAACACCATCAAGGCGGACGGCGTCGCGCAGCGCGCGAGCCACCGCCTTGAACTGCGCCTCGTTGACGTGGTGAGCGTTGCGTCCTTCCAAAACCCTTACGTGCAGGCAAATCTGCGCCTGCGCCACGAACGACTCCCAGATGTGCTTGGTCAGCGTCGTCTCGTAGCTGCCGATCAACTCGACGATGTCGGGCTCGGTGTGCACCAAGTACGGCCGGCCCGAGAGGTCGACGGCGACCTGGCACAGCGTCTCGTCGAGCGGCACGAGCGCGTCGCCGAAGCGGCGGATGCCGGCCTTGTCGCCGAGCGCCTCGCGCAACGCCTGGCCCAACGCCAGCGCGGTGTCCTCGACGGTGTGGTGCGCGTCGACCTCGACGTCGCCCTTCGTGCGCACGTGCAGGTCGAAGCCGGCGTGCTTGCCGAGCTGGGCGAGCATGTGGTCGAAGAAGGGGAGCCCGGTCCCGACCGTCGCCGTCCCGGTCCCGTCGACGTCGACCTCGATACGGATGTCGGTCTCCTTGGTGGCCCGGCTCCGGCGGGCGACCCGGCTCAT
>JAICYF010000126.1 GCA_025934355.1 Acidothermaceae bacterium | reverse complement strand
GGGCTGAGGTGGAGGACACCGCGGCGATCGCCTCTTCGACTGTGCCGACGGGTCAACGCCCGTCAAGGTGAGTGCTGGCAACAACACGGCCGGCTGAAGCACCCTCGGACGTGCGTCCGATTCGGCGCATCCGCCGGTCAACAGACCAGGCTACCTGGCGATTTGGTGCCATATCACGCGGCACCGCATGTTGATCTGCTCACACGATCAGCGGTGCGCCAGGCGAGATTCGACTAATTGGGCCTTGCGACTGGGCTATTGCAGGGCTATCTTCGGCGCTCCTTCTCCATCTCGTGCGCCGACATCGCTAGCATCGCGGACAGTCCCTCGTCACCGACCGGAGATTCGCCAGCCTCGTGATGCCTCGCCGCCGCACCACGCACCCGCTCCGACGGGTGTCGCGGCGCCAGCGACGCGGCGTCGCTCAGATCGCGGCAATCGCCGCCGCCGCGTTGGCGGTGACCCTGAGCCCGGTGGTCTCCGCTGGGCAGGCGCACGCGGCCGCGGCGCCGGTCCCGCCCACCGAGCAACAACTTGCCGCGCTCAAGGCTGACGCCGCCGCGGTGCAGGCTCAGTTGTCGGCGGGGGCCAAGAAACTCGACACGGCCCGGGCGAAGCTCAGCCAGCTGCAAAGTAAGGCGGCCGCGGCGACCAGCGCCGCCGACAAGCTCGACGCCCAGCTCGGAGTGCTCCGCGCGCAGATCTCGCAGTTTGCCGGCGACATGTACGAGCAGCCGACCCCCGACACGATCAGTCGGATGCTCTCCGACCCCGACATCAACCGGTCGGTTCAGGCGGCTCAGCTGCTCAAGTACGCGAGCGGCAACCGCACTCGGGTGCTGCGGCAGGTGGCGGTCGATGGCCAGCAAGCGAAGGTGCTTCGCGCGACCGCGGCGCAAAATGTGTCCGCGGCCGCCGTCGTGCAGAAATCGGTGAGCCAGCAGGTCAGGGCGTTACAAGCGGCGTCGGCCAAGGCAGCCGCCCGTCTGCAGGCCGCCCAGATCGCCTACCAAAAGGAACAAGCCCGGCTTGCCGCCGAGCGGGCCGCGAAAGCCAAGGCCGCGCGCGATGAGGCGGCGCGTGCCGCGGCGGCCCGCCGGGCGGCTGCGCTCGCCACCGATCAAGCGACGCCGGTCGCCGAGTGCCACAACCCCGGCGGCTACCCGGCGGGCCCGTGGGGCGGGTACTCGGACGGCCTCATTCCTGGGGCTGAGCTTTGCGCCATCATCGGCGGCGGCCGGCTGCGCCCCGACGCGGCGGTCGCGTTCAACAAGATGTCGCAGGCTTACGCCCAGGCTTTCGGGCAGCCGATCTGTGTCACCGACTCATACCGCAGCTACTCCTCGCAGGTCGCGGTGTTCCGAAAGAGGCCGGCGTTTGCCGCGGTGCCGGGCACGAGCAACCACGGATGGGGGCTCGCCGTCGACCTTGGCTGCGGCATCCAGAACTACGGGTCACCGCAGTATCGCTGGATGACGGCGCACGCTGGTCAGTTCGGCTGGGTGCATCCGGCATGGGCGCTACACAACCCGTTCGAGCCGTGGCACTGGGAGTTCGGCCACCTCGGCGGCAGCGGCGGCACCTGATCAGGCGAGCGCGGCCAGCGGATTCTCGAGCAGCGCCACGAGATCGGCGAGGAACTTGGCCGCCGTCGCGCCGTCGAGCGCGCGGTGGTCGATCGACAACGTCACCCGCATCGTGTGCCCGACAGCCAGCGCGCCGTCGCGAACCACCGGCTCTTGCTTGGTGGCGCCCACGGCCAGAATCGCCGCCTCCGGCGGGTTGATCACCGCGGTGAACTGGTCGACGCCGAACATGCCCAAATTACTCACCGAGAAGGTCGAACCGGTGAACTCCTCCGGCTTGAGCTTGCCGGCCCGGGCGCGGGTTGCCAGATCGCGGGTCTGCGCGGAGATCTGGGTGATGGTCAGGGTGTCGGCGTCGCGGATGACCGGCACGATCAACCCGTCGGGCAGCGCGACCGCAACCCCCACGTGGATTCGCCGATGCCGCAGCAGCTTCTCGCCGGTGTATGAGACGTTCACCTCGGGATGGGCGCGCAACGCCGTGGCGACCGCCTTCACGACGACGTCGTTGACGCTTACCTTCAGCGGCGCGGCGTCGCCGGCGATCGCTGCGAGCCCGTCGTTGATTTTGACGCGCGCGGCGACCAAGTCATCGGCGTCGACGACGCGAGTCAGGTAGAAGTGCGGGGCCTGCTGCATGCTCTCGGTGAGTCGCTTCGCGGTGATCCGCCGCACGTTGTTGAGCGGCAACTCTTCGACGTCGGGCCCGGTGAAGACGGGTGCGGACGACGCTGGCGCTGGCGCGCCACTCGACGGGCCGGCCGTGCCGAGAGCGGCGATCGCCTCTTGGACATCTGCGCGCACGATCCGCCCGCCAGGGCCGGAGCCGCGCACCGTCGACAGGTCAAGGCCGGCGTCGCGCGCCATCGCGCGCGCGAGCGGCGAGGCCTTGACCGTCTTGCCGGCTGAGCCGTTCGCCGAAACCGTGGGGGTTAGAGCTGACACAGCCGGTGCAACCGGTGCCGCGTTCGGCGTGCCCGGCGCTGCCGACACCGGAGGCTCGGGCTGCGCGTCGGCGGCTGGCGCGGCCGGCGTGGCTTCGCCGGCGCTGACCGTCGCGCCACCGCCGGCGCCGGAGCCGTCGCCGATGACGGCGATCACCTCACCAATCGGCACCGTCTTGCCGGCGTCGACGACGATGCGCTCGAGCACGCCAGCGTCGTAGGCCTCGAGCTCCATCGTGGCCTTGTCGGTCTCGATCTCGGCGAGGACGTCACCCTTTTCGACCCGGTCGCCGACGTTCTTCGTCCACGCGCTGACCGTGCCTTCCTGCATGGTGTCGGACAGTCGTGGCATGAAGACTTCGGGCATGGCTACTCCTGCTACTCCTTCAGCGGCGGAAGCGGGTGGCGTCGAGCGTTTCGTGGATGACCTTCACAAGCGCGGTGGCGTCGGGCAGCGCGGCGAGTTCTAGCGGCTTCGCGTAGGGCAGCGGGACTTCGGCCGCCGCGACGCGGCGCACGGGCGCGTCGAGGTAGTCGAAGGCGCCCTCTTGGATGGTCGCGGCGATCTCGGCGCCCACGCCGTATGACAGCCAGTCTTCTTCGAGTACAACCGCCCTGCCGGTCTTCTTCACCGAGTTGACGATCGT
The DNA here is from genome assembly GCA_025934355.1 of Acidothermaceae bacterium. Taxonomy (GTDB): domain Bacteria; phylum Actinomycetota; class Actinomycetes; order Acidothermales; family Acidothermaceae; genus JAICLV01. Next base: position 5,178 of record JAICYF010000126.1, on the reverse strand, counting down.
GGCCCGATCCAATGGGCGAAGCGAGCGCAGGTCGACGACTTCGGCCGACACGCCCTCGTCGTCCTGAAGTCGTTTGGCGACGTCGAGGGCGACCGCCGCCATTCGCGAGTACGACACGATCGTGATGTCGGTGCCCTCTTTCGTCACCGCTGCCTTGCCGATCTCGGTGACGTAGTCGCCGTCGGGTACGTTGCCCTTGGTGTTGTACAGCGCGAGGTTTTCGATGAACATCACCGGGTCGTCGTCGCGGATTGAAGCCGCGAGCAGGCCCTTGGCGTCGGCCGGTGTGGCGGGGACGACGACTTTCAAGCCGGGCACGTGCGCGTACCAGACCTCGATGTTTTGCGAGTGGGTGGCCGCGAGTTGCTGACCACCCCCACCGGGCGTGCGAATGACCATCGGGACCTTCGACTGGCCGCCGAACATCGCGTGGATTTTCGCGGCGTGGTTGACGATCTGGTCCATCGCGAGAATCGAGAAGTTGATCGTCATGATCTCGACGACCGGCCGCAGGCCAAGCATGGCGGCGCCGATTGCCGCGCCGACGAAGCCTTCTTCAGCGATCGGAGTGTCGCGCACGCGCTCGGGCCCGAACTCGGTCAGCAGGCCGGCGGTGATTTTGTAGGAGCCTTCGAAGACACCGATCTCCTCGCCCATCAAGAAGACGTTGGGATCACGGATCAGCTCCGAGCGCAGCGTGTCGTGCAGCGCTTGGCGATAGGTGATGACAGCCACGGATGAGTTCGCCTTTCGCTTATGCGCGCAGCAACGGGTCGCCGGGCAGCTCTCGCGGCGCGTTGGCGACCGGCGTCGCGTACGCGTGCGCGAAGAGCTGATCCGGGGTCGGATGCGGGGAGTTGTCGGCGAACTCGACGACGGCGCTGACCTGCGCCTCGACCTCGTCGTCGATCGCCGCCAACTGGGCGGCGTCGGCTGCCCCGGTGTCGATCAGCCTCTTGCGGTACGCGGTCAAGGGGTCGAGGTCGTGCAGGCGCTGCACTTCTTCTTTGCTGCGGTATTTCGCCGGGTCGACGACGCTGTGCCCGCGCAACCGCCAGCTGACCGCTTCGAGGATCGACGGTTGCCGCTCCTCGCGAGCCAACCGAAGCGCCTCTTTCATCGCGTCGCGGCAGGCGATCGGGTCGTTGCCGTCGACCCGGACGCCGGGGATGCGGTACGCGCAACCACGCTTGTAGAGGTCAGGCTCGCCCGCCGCTTTCTCGACCGGTGTGCCCATGCCGAGCCGGTTGTTGATGACGACGTAGACGATCGGCAGCTTCCAAATCGCAGCCAGGTTGAGCGACTCGTGCCACGCGCCGATGTTCGTGGTCGCGTCGCCGAGCTGGCACACCACCACCTCGGTGTCAGGACCGCCGGGCCCCCGGTAGGCGATCGCGAGCGCCGCGCCGGTGGCTGGCGGGATCTGGCCACCGACGATGCCGTAGCCGCCGAGCAACCGGGCCTCGACGTCGAACAGGTGCATCGAGCCGCCCCAGCCCTTCGACACCCCCGTCGTCCGGCCGAAAAGCTCTGCCATCACGCGGCCCGGCTCGATGCCGCGGGCGATCGCGTAACCGTGCTCGCGATACGTGGTGAACAGGTAGTCGCGCGGGGCCATCGCCGACATCAAACCGACGACGGTCGCCTCCTCGCCGAGGTTGAGGTGGCAGTAACCGCCGATCTTGGCGCGCTGGTACATCTCCGCCGAACGTTCCTCAAAGCGGCGGATCAGCTGCATCTCGCGGTAGTAAGCGCGCAGCTGCTCAGGCGACTCGCCGCCGAATCCGGACGACGCTTTCGCGGCGGACGTTTTCTTTGCTGGAGCGGCCGACTTCTTTTGGGCGGGTGGCACGTCGTCTCCTTCAGGCGCCGGGCGGCTGGGGCTGATGCACGAAGCGCACGGTGTCGGCGGCGCACGTGGGACAAGACGCTGGAGGCCGCTCGCCGCGGACCTGGGTGCCGCACACCTCGCACACCCACTCCATCGCGATGAGCGCGACGATGTCGGCGCGCGACACGATGCCGACGAGCTGACCGGCGGACAGCACCGGCACCCGGCGGATGCGCCTGTCGACGAGTAGGTGGCGGACGTCGTCAACCTCGGTGTCCTCGGTGACGCTCACGATGCCGGGCGACATGACGTCGGCGGCGGTCGGACCGTCGCGGGAGATGAGGTCGTGTTCGCTGACCAACCCCACGACCGCGCCGGAGGCGTCGACGACGGGGACCGCGCTGATGCGGTGCTGCACGAGCAGCTGCGCGACGTCGGCGGTGGGCATGCCGACGCTGGCCGTGTAGACCGGCGCCTTCATGATCTCTTTGACCTTCATCGCTACGCCCCGCAACTTGTGCGTCGGGCGCGGGCAGGCCGGGTTCTGGCTTCGCAGTGATCCGGGAGCCGCTCGCGGCAGCCGACGACTTGTGGTCGATTGGCGTGCCTCAGCCTACCCGGCAGCCTCGCCCCGAATACGCGTGGGATCGCGGTGGGCGATCTTTCTCGGCCGTTCTTGGCCGGCGTCGGTCATCATGGGCCCATGACCGCGGCCATCGACCTGAACGCCGACCTTGGCGAGTCGTTCGGCGCCTACACAATCGGGGACGATCTGGCGCTGCTCGAGGTCGTAACGAGCGCGAGCGTCGCCTGCGGATTTCACGCCGGCGACCCGATGGTGATGACCCGCACCGTCCGGGCCGCCGCGCAGCGCGGCGTCAGTGTGGGCGCGCACGTCGGTTACCGCGATCTGCAAGGTTTCGGACGACGCGCTGTCGCGATGCCGCCCGCTGAGCTAACCGCCGACGTGCTGTACCAACTCGGCGCCCTCGAGGCCATTGCCAAGGCGAACGGCGCGCGGGTCGGCTATGTGAAGCCCCACGGCGCCCTGTACAACACCGCCGCGGCTGACCCAACCGTCGCGGCGGCGTTGGTCGAGGCGGTGCGCGGCTTCGACTCGGGGCTGCCGGTGCTGACCCTGCCAGGTTGCGAGATGTGGAAGGCCTGTGCCGACGCTGGGGTCCGCGCGGTCGGAGAGTGTTTCGCCGACCGCGGGTATGACGCGGCCGGCCGGCTGGTGCCGAGGTCGGCGCCTGGCGCGGTGCTGCACGACGTCGACATCGTGGTGGCCCGGGCGGTCGAGATGGCCACGTCGGGCGCGGTGACCGCCGTTGACGGATCGAGCGTGCGCGTCGACGCGGAGTCGATGTGCCTGCATGGCGACACGCCAGGCGCCGCCGCGCTTGCGGCCGCGGTTCGCGACGGTTTGCGGCGGGCTGGAGTCGAGCTGCGGTCCTTCGTGTGAACGTGCTCGGCGTTCGCGCGGTTGGCGAGTGGGCGCTGCTTTTCGACGTCCGACCATCGCATCGGCATGCGGTTGCCGACCGGCTACGGCAGGCGGCGGTCGCCGGCATCGACGAGGTGGTGCCAGGCGAGAATGGCGTGCTCGTTTGCTTCGCACCGGGTTGCGACGTCGACGCCGACGCGTTACGTGCGGCGGTCGACGCCGAGGTGGTGACCGAGACGATCCCCGGTGCGGCCGAACTTGTCGTGCCGGTGCGATACGACGGCGCCGACCTCGGGGACGTCGCTCAACTCACCGGCCTCGCTGAAGCGGACGTCGTGGCCACGCACGTCGCCTGCGACTACACCGTGGCGTTCATGGGATTTGCGCCAGGTTTCCCTTATCTAGATGGGCTGTCTCCGACCCTTCGGGTGCCGCGGTTGAACACGCCGCGGGTGCGGGTGGAGGCTGGCTCGGTCGCTATCGCGGGCGACCGGTGCTGCGTCTATCCCGGCGCCACACCCGGAGGTTGGCGGGTCATCGGCCACACCGATCTCCCGGTGTTCGACGTCGCAGCCTCACCGCCGACTCCGTTCGCGCCAGGACTAACGGTGCGCTTTGTCGAGGACGGCGGGTGAGTTCGGTCATCGTCGTCGAGCGTGTGGGTTTGCGCACCACGGTGCAGGACCGCGGGCGCATCGGTTTGGCGCATCTTGGTGTGCCGAGGTCAGGAGCGGCCGATTGGCGCAGCGCCGCGTTCGCGAACGCGATTGTTGGGAACCCGGCTGACGCGGCGGTGCTCGAAACGACCCTTACCGGCCCAACGCTGCGATTCGAGGCGCCGGCGACGGTGGCGGTCACCGGTGCACCCGTCGACGTCTCACTCGACGGCGAACCTGCGGAATTCGGTTCACAGATAAGGGTTTCGGCCGGACAACGCCTTACGATCGGCACCCCGCGCGTCGGGCTGCGAGCGTATGTCGCGGTCGGCGGCGGGATCGACGTGCTCGCGGTGTTGGGCAGCCGGTCAACTGACACGCTGGCCCGAATCGGGCCCCCGCCGCTTCGCAGCGGCGACGTCCTGCCGATCGGCGCCGCGCCGGTCGCGTCGTCCCGGCTTGCTGTGAGCGAGGGCATGTTGGCCGGCGTGCTGCCGGCGAGCGATCGGCCGTTGCGCGTCGTCCGAGGTCCTGATGCCACTGACGACGCGATGCGTTCCCTTTGCTCGCAGTCATTTTGCGTCTCCACGAACGCCGACCGCGTCGGCGCGCGACTGTCCGGCGCGACCGTCGACGACGGTGGCGAGGCGCCGACGTCGGGCATGGTGAGGGGCGCGATCCAGGTACCGCCCGACGGCGGCCCCGTCGTGCTTTTGGCCGACCACGCGGTCACCGGCGGATATCGCGTGGTGGCGGTGGTGATCGACGCCGACCTGCCGGTGCTGGCGCAGTCGCGACCAGGGACGCCGACCCGGTTTCAAGAGGTGTCGACGCAGCAAGCTCGGGCCGCGTCTGAGGCGGTGCGACGTGAGCTCGCGGTCGCGAGCAGTTCTTAGGTCGCGTCGGAGTCGAACGGCGCAGGACCAGGCAACCGGATCGGCGCGGTCTGCGCCGGAACTGGAGGCAGCGTCTGCACCGGAGGGATCGTCTGCACCGTGGCCCGCCCGGGCTCGTCGTCGTCGAGCAGATGCTTGCGCACAAACGTGCGCGGGTTCAGTTCGGTGATGTCGAAGTCGCCGACGGTGTCGCCCAGCTCGGCCTTTAGGTCGCTGCGGGCTTGCTGCGCCATCCCGCGCAGTTGGCGGAGCATCCGCCCGGCGTCGCGGGCGACCTGCGGGAGCTTGTCGGGGCCGAAAACGAGCATGGCGATGACGCCCAACACCAGCAGTTTCGTGATGCTGAGG
>JAICYF010000114.1 GCA_025934355.1 Acidothermaceae bacterium | reverse complement strand
GCAGTGGTCGCAGATCCCCTCGAGCGCGGGCGGGTCGAACAGCACGTGCCAGACATGCGCGCACTCCCGGCAGGTGCGCCGTCCGGACAACCGTCGAACGACTTCGTCGTCGTCGACGACGAGTTCGAGGACGACGGACAGTGGCGTGCCCATCTCGTCAAGCATGTTGTCGAGGACTTCGGCTTGCGCCTCGTTGCGGGGAAAGCCGTCGAGCAGGAATCCGTCGCGCGCGTCGCCCTCGTCGAGGCGGTCGCGCACCATGGCTATGGTGATTTCGTCGGGCACCAGGTCGCCGGCGTCCATGTAGCGCTTGGCCTCGTGGCCGAGCTTGGTGCCCTGTGCGACATTGGCCCTGAAAATATCGCCTGTCGATATTTTCGGAACGGACAGATGGGAGGCGATGAACTGTGCTTGGGTCCCTTTTCCGGCGCCTGGGGGACCGACCAGGACCAGTCGCACCGGCGGCCTACCGGAGGAATCCCTCGTAGTTGCGCAACATCAGCTGGCTCTCGATTTGCTTCACCGTGTCGAGGCCGACGCCGACGATGATCAGCACGGAGGTGCCGCCGAAGGGGAACGCTTGCGCGCTTCCGACGAATCCCAGCGCGAGTTCCGGCAGCACCGCGATGAACGCCAGGTATGTCGCGCCGGGAACCGTGATGCGCGACAGCACGTAACTCAGGTACTCGGCGGTGGGTCGCCCGGGTCTGATGCCGGGGATGAAGCCGCCGTACTTCTTCATGTTGTCGGCGACGTCGTCGGGGTTGAACGTGATCGCCACGTAGAAGAACGTGAAGAAGATGATCAGCGCCGCGTACGCGAGCAGGTACGTGGTGTGCGGGTTCGTCGGCGACAGGTAGTTGTTGATCCAAGTCTGGAACCCGACGTTCTTGCTCCACACCCTGGTGGCGAGCGACGGGATGTAGAGCAGGGACGACGCGAAGATGACCGGGATGACACCGGCCTGGTTGACCTTCAGCGGAAGGTACGTCGACGTGCCGCCGTACATTCGTCGGCCGATCATGCGTTTCGCGTATTGCACAGGGATGCGCCGCTGGGCCTGTTCGACGAACACGATGGCTGCGATGATCACGATGCCGATGAGGATGACGCCGCCGAACACGACGTTGCCCTTGGTGAGGCGGATCGAGTTGAGCTCGGACGGGAAGCGGGCCGCGATCTGGGTGAAGATCAGGATCGACATGCCGTTGCCGATGCCACGGTCGGTGATGAGCTCGCCCAGCCACATGATGATCGCGGTGCCCGCGACCATCGTGAGCACCATCGTGCCGATCACACCGAAGCTGTCGTTGGTGACGATCTTCATGGCCGACCCGGTCGTCGGGTCGTTGCACGAGGTGAAGATCTGGCCAGGAGTGCGGGCGAGCGCGACGAAGGCCGCCGACTGCAGCACCGCCAACCCGATGGTCAGGTAGCGGGTGTACTGCGTCATCTTGGCCTGACCGGCCTGGCCTTCGTCCTTCAGCTTCTCCAGCCGAGGGATCACCACGACCAGCAGCTGAATGATGATGCTCGCCGTGATGTACGGCATGATGCCGAGCGCCAGGATCGACAGGTGCAGCAGCGCGCCACCGCTGAACAGGTTGATCAGCGTGTAGATGTCACCGCCGTTGGCCGTCTCGACCTTGAGGCAGTAATTGATGTTCTTGACCGAGACACCGGGCGCCGGAATTGAGCTGCCGATCCGGAAGAGCACCAAGATGAGCAAGACGAACAGCAGCTTCTTGCGCAAGTCGGGCGTCCTAAACGCCTGCGCAAATGCGGTCAGCACTGTTCCTCCTGCATCGCCCCGCGGCTGCGGGGCGCCGTCTTTTCCGGTTGAACGCCGGTGTTAGCAAGCGCTCCGCGACTGTAACGCACGAGCCAGCGGCCCGGAGCGCTACAGCGTGGTGACGCTCCCGCCGGCGGCCTCAATCTTGCTTTTCGCGGACGCCGAAAACCGGTGCGCGCGGATCTGCAGCGCGACGGTGATGTCGCCGTCGCCAAGCACCTTGACCAGTTCGCCGCCGCGCACCGCGCCCTTGGCCGCGAGGTCCTCGACGGTGACATCGCCGCCCTGCGGGAACAGCGCGGCGAGCCGGTCGAGATTCACGACCTGGTACTCGGTGCGGAACCGGTTGTGGAAGCCCTTCTCCTTGGGCAGCCGCATGTACAACGGCATTTGACCACCCTCGAAACGGGCTGGCACCTGGTAGCGAGCCTTGGTGCCCTTCGTGCCGCGACCGGCCGTCTTGCCCTTCGAGCCCTCACCGCGGCCCACCCGGGTCTTCGGCTTGTGCGCGCCCGGCGCCGGCCGCAAGTGGTGAACCTTGAGCGCCGCACCGGAACGAGCCGGCGTCTCCGTGGCCTCGGCGGCCGCGCTGTCAGCAGCCTTGCTGTTGGCAGCCATGGTTAGTCGACCTCCTCCACGGCGACCAGGTGCGAGACCGTCCTGATCATGCCGCGTATCTCGGGGCGGTCCTCCTTGACCACGGTGTCCCGCAGCCGCTTCAGACCCAACGTGCGCAACGTGTCGCGCTGGTTACTGGTTCCGCCGATCTCGGAGCGGACTTGGGTGACCTTCAACCGTCCCATCGTCAGGCCCCCGCTCCTGCCCGGGCGCGCAGCAGTGCGGCGGGCGCGACGTCCTCGAGCGGAAGACCGCGGCGAGCGGCCACTTCCTCGGGGCGGACGAGCCCCTTCAGCGCGGCGACCGTGGCGTGCACGATGTTGATCGCGTTGTCGGAGCCGAGCGACTTGCTGAGCACGTCGTGGATGCCGGCGCACTCGAGCACGGCGCGCACCGGACCGCCGGCGATGACGCCGGTACCGGGGCTGGCGGGGCGCAGCAGCACCACACCTGCGGCCGCCTCACCTGTGATGGGGTGCGGGATGGTGCCCTGGATCCGGGGCACCTTGAAGAAGTGCTTCTTGGCCTCCTCCACGCCCTTGGCGATCGCGGCCGGCACCTCCTTCGCCTTGCCGTAGCCGACGCCCACCATGCCGTCGCCATCGCCGACTACCACCAGCGCGGTGAAGCTGAACCGACGGCCGCCCTTGACCACCTTGGCGACGCGGTTGATCGTCACGACCCGCTCGACGTAGGCGGTCTTCTCCGCGGCGCCCTCCGGGCCCCTGCGGTCGTCGCGCCGCCCGCGGCGCTCGCCACTGCCGCTGCCACCGCCGGCGCCGCTGCCGCCGCCGGGTCCGCGGCGCTGAGGTCCTGGCATTAGAGGTTTCCCATCTCGTGAACGGTCGTGCGGAATATCGAGGTCTTCATCAGAGGGTCAGCCCGCCTTCGCGAGCGCCGTCGGCGATCGCCGCGACCCTGCCGTGGTACTGGTAGCCGCCGCGGTCGAACACGACCGCGCCGATGCCAGCTGCCGACGCCCGTTGCGCGATGAGGTTGCCGACCTTGCGGGCCTTGGCCGTCTTGTCGCCGGTCAGGCTGCGCAGCTCCGCCTCAAGGGTGGACGCCGACGCGAGGGTGCGACCGCTGGAGTCGTCGACGACCTGCACGAAGACGTGCCGGCTCGACCGGTTGACGACGAGGCGGGGACGCGCGGCGGAGCCGCTGACCTTCTTGCGCACCCGGAAGTGCCGGCGCGAAAGTGACGCCGCCTTGCTGGAGCCACGGGCGTGACGCCGGCTGAGCAGTTGGGATGAACCGGAAGCCATGGCGTTACTTTCCTGCCTTTCCAACCTTGCGGCGCACGTTCTCGCCTTGGTACCGCACGCCCTTGCCCTTGTACGGCTCGGGCTTGCGCAGCTTGCGAATGTTCGCGGCGACCTCGCCGACCTTCTGCTTGTCGATGCCACGGACGACGAACCGGGTCGGGGCCTGCACCTCGAAGGAGATGCCGTCGGGCGCCGGGACAACGACCGGGTGGCTGAAGCCGAGCGCGAACTCAAGGTCAGAACCCTTGGCTTGCACGCGGTAACCGGTGCCGACGATCTCCAGCGTCTTGGCGAAGCCTTCGGTGACGCCGGTGACCATGTTCGCGACCAAGGTGCGCTCGAGACCGTGCCGCTCCTTGCTGCGGGTCTCGTCGTTCGGCCGGGTGACCACGAGCACGCCGTCGTCCCCGCGCTCGATCGAAATTGGGTCGACGAGGGTGTGCGTCAAGCTGCCCTTCGGGCCCTTGACTGTGACGACGCGGTCGTTGATGTCGACGTCGACCCCACTGGGGATTTGAATCGGAAGCCGTCCGATCCGGGACATGAGATGTTCTCCCTTACCAGACGTAGGCGAGGACTTCGCCGCCCACGCCGCGCTTCGCGCATTGCTTGTCGGTGAGCAGTCCGGTGGACGTCGAGATGATCGCGATGCCGAGCCCGCCGAGCACCCGCGGCAGGTTGGTCGCCTTGGCGTACACCCGCAGACCGGGCTTGCTGACGCGACGCACACCGGCGATCGAACGCTCGCGGTTCGGACCGTACTTCAGTTCGACGACGAGGGTCTTCGCCGCGGCGTGCTCCTCGACGTCCTCGACGTGCCAGCCGCCGATGTAACCCTGCTCGAGCAGGATCTGCGCCACGTGCTCCTTGATCTTGGAGTGTGGAATCGGCACGTTGTCGTGGTAGGCGTTGTTCGCGTTACGTACTCGGGTGAGCATGTCCGCGATCGGGTCGGTCATCATGGTTGGCCACTCGGCCTTTCTCGCCGTGGTTTCCGGCCGCTCGGGGTCGGACCTACGGCGTCAGAGGATTACCAGCTGCTTTTGGTGACGCCGGGAAGCTCGCCACGATGCGCCATCTCGCGCACGCACACGCGGCACAGCCCGAACTTGCGGTACACCGAATGCGGACGACCGCACCGGCTGCAGCGGGTGTACGCGCGGACGCCGAACTTCGGCTTGGCCGCCGCCTTGATGATGAGGGCCTTCTTGGCCACTGTGCTACCCCTCGCTCTTCGCGCAAGCGCTCGTCGCTGCTTTAGTTCCGCTCCTCGGCGCTTCGCGCCTGCGATGCTCACTCACTAGTTCTCCCTGAAGGGGAAGCCGAGCAGCCGAAGCAGCGCGCGTCCCTCGTCGTCCGTCGTCGCCGTGGTGACCACGGTGATGTCCATGCCGCGGAACCGGTCAATCTTGTCTTGGTCGATCTCGTGGAACATGACCTGCTCGGTGAGCCCGAACGTGTAGTTGCCGCGGCCGTCGAACTGCTTGGGCGACAGCCCGCGGAAGTCGCGGATTCGCGGCAACGCGAGGGCGAGCAGTCGGTCGAGGAACTCCCACATCCGGTCGCCGCGCAACGTGACGTGCGCGCCGATCGCCATGCCCTCGCGAAGCTTGAACTGCGCAATCGACTTCTTCGCCTTGGTGACCTGCGGCTTTTGGCCGGTGATTGTGGCCAGGTCGCGAACCGCGCCCTCGATGAGCTTGGAGTCGCGGGCCGCGTCACCGACGCCCATGTTGACGACGACCTTCACCAGGCCAGGCGTCTGCATGACGTTGGCGTAGCCGAATTGCTTCTGCAACTCGCCGGCGATCTCTTCGCGATAACGCTGCTTCAGCCGCGGTGCGGCGGCCGAGCGCTCGCTGACAGTGGCGGTCATGTCTAAATCTCCCTGCCCGTCAGATCTCTTTGCCGCAGCGCTTGCAGATGCGCACCGGGCGGGTCTTGCCAGTCGTCTCGTCAACGACGTCCTGGCGCTTGCCAATACGGGTCGGCTTGTCGCACTCGGGGCACACGACCATCACGTTGCTGACGTGGATCGGCGCTTCCTGCGTGACGATGCCGCCGGTCTTCGCACCGCGGGTGCTCTGCGTCACCTTGGTGTGCTTGCGGATTCGGTTGACGCCCTCGACGAGGATGCGGTTCTTTTCGGGGTCGGTCTCGATGACCTTGCCCTTGCCACCGCGGTCCTTGCCAGAGATCACCTGGACGGTGTCGCCCTTGCGCACCTTCAATCCAGCCATCAGTTACAGCACCTCCGGAGCGAGCGAGATGATGCGCATGAACTTCTTCTCGCGCAGCTCACGGCCAACCGGGCCGAAGATGCGGGTCCCGCGCGGGTCACCGCCGTCCTTGATGAGGACTGCGGCGTTCTCGTCGAATCTGATGTACGAGCCGTCCGGCCGACGGCGCTCTTTCACCGTGCGGACGACGACCGCCTTGACGACGTCGCCCTTCTTGACACCGGCACCCGGCAGGGCGTCCTTCACGGTGGCCACGATGACGTCGCCGATTCCCGCGTAGCGGCGCCCTGAGCCACCGAGCACGCGGATGCACAAAATCTCTTTCGCACCCGTGTTGTCGGCGACCCTGAGGCGCGACTCCTGCTGAATCACTGTCGACTCCTGCTTCTCGTTTTACTGCTACGCGGACGGCGACAAAGCGCCGGTTGCTACCGGTTGTTACTTGGCCTTCTCGAGGATCTCGACGAGGCGCCAACGCTTGGTCGCTGAAAGCGGCTTCGTCTCCATAAGGAGCACGCGGTCGCCGACGCCTGCGCTGTTCTGCTCGTCGTGGGCCTTCAGCTTGCTGGTGCGGCGCAAGACTTTGCCGTACAGCGGGTGCTTGACGCGGTCCTCGACTTCGACGACCACCGTCTTGTTCATCTTGTCGCTGACCACGAGACCCTCGCGGACCTTGCGGAAGCCGCGCTTTTGGTCGCCGTTCGCGACCGCGCCGCTGGTTGTCTGCTCGCTCATGCCGCGCCCTCGGTGTTGTCTTCACGAACCGTGATGCCGAGCTCGATCTCACGAAGGACCGTGTAGATGCGAGCGATTTCCTTGCGCACGGCGCTGAGCCGGCCGTGGCTTTCCAGCTGTCCGGAGGCGTACTGGAAGCGGAGCTTGAACAGCTCTTCCTTTGCCTCGCGCAGCTTCGTGACCAACTCGTCGGACTCGAGCGTGCGCAGGTCGTCTGCTTTGCCCATCTCTACGCCTCCCCGACCTCGCGCCGCACGAAGCGGCACTTCATCGGCAGCTTGTGCATGGCACGCCGCATCGCCTCACGAGCGATCGGCTCGGGAACGCCGGCGAGTTCGAACATGACCCGGCCCGGCTTGACGTTGGCGATCCACCACTCCGGCGAACCCTTACCGGAACCCATGCGGGTTTCGGCTGGCTTCTTGGTGATTGGACGGTCGGGGTAGATGTTGATCCACACCTTGCCGCCACGGCGGATGTGCCTCGTCATCGCGATACGCGCCGACTCGATTTGCCGGTTGGTGACGTACGCCGGCTCCAACGCTTGGATGCCGAACTCGCCAAAAGCGATGCGGGTGCCACCGGTGGCAGCGCCCGAGCGACCCGGGTGGTGCTGCTTGCGGTGCTTGACCCTGCGGGGGACGAGCATGACTCAGCTCTCCTCTGCCGTTGGTTCGGTCGCCGTTGCTTCGGTCGCCGTTGCTTCGGTCGAGGTGTCAGCCACGGCCACCGCCTCGGTCACGGTCGCCGCGTCGACTGCCGCGGCTTCCTCGATCGGCGCGGTCGACGGCGCCGCCTCGGCGGCCGGCGCGGCCTCAACCGGAGCGGATTCGCGGGCCGGGCGAGTGGCGCGCGGCGCCCGCGCTGGACGGGCACCGGCGCGTGCCGGACCACGACCCGGCAGCGCCGCCTCGTGCTCACGACCGGCGACGGCTACGCCGTTCAACACGTCACCCTTGTAGATCCACACCTTCACGCCGATGCGACCGAACGTGGTGCGGGCCTCGTAGAAGCCGTAGTCGATGTCGGCGCGCAGCGTGTGCAGCGGCACTCGACCTTCGCGGTAGAACTCCGTACGGCTCATTTCTGCGCCACCGAGCCGCCCGGAGACTTGCACCCGGATGCCTTTCGCGCCCGACTTCATCGCGCTCTGCATCGCCTTGCGCATGGCGCGCCGGAACGACACGCGTTGCGTGAGCTGCTCGGCGACGCCTTGCGAGACCAGCTGTGCGTCAATCTCTGGGTTTTTGACCTCGAGGATGTTGAGCTGCACCTGCTTGCTGGTCAGCTTCTCGAGGTCACCGCGAATGCGGTCTGCCTCCGCGCCGCGTCGTCCGATGACAATGCCAGGACGCGCGGTGTGGATGTCTACTCGAACGCGGTCGCGGGTGCGCTCGATCTCCACGCGGGAGATGCCTGCGCGTTCCATGCCGCGGGTCATCAACCGGCGGATGGCGACGTCTTCCTTCACGTAGTCGCGGTACAGCTTGTCGGCGTACCAGCGGCTCTTGAACTCGGTGGTGATACCGAGCCGGAACCCGTGCGGGTTGACCTTCTGGCCCACTACTGGGTCCCTCCTTCTGTCTCGTCAGGCTCGGCGGTCTTCTTGGCGGCGGTTTTCTTCGCCGGCGCCGACTTCTCAGCCGACTTCTCGGCGGCGGTCTTCTCCGCCGCGGTCTTCTTTGCGGCCGTCTTCTTCGCCGGCGCCTCAGTCGTCTCGGCGGCGACCTTCTTCGCAGCGGTCTTCTTGGCCGGCTTCTCGGCCGCCTTGGAGGCCGGCTCAGCGGCTGCCTTCTTGGCGGTGGCCTTCTTGGCGGGCGCGGCTTCCTTCGCCGGAGTCGCCTTCGCCGGCTCGGGCGACGTGACAGGAACGACCCGGGCGGCCTTCACGCGCTTGGGCACCGAGCGCTTCGTCGCCAGCGTCTCGGCCTCCGCCGACCACGACTCGACGTGAATCGTGATGTGGCTGGTGCGCTTGCGGATGCGATACGCGCGGCCTTGCGCGCGCGGCCGGAACCGCTTGAGCGTCGGGCCTTCGTCGACGTAGGCCTGCGAGACGACGAGGTCTTCGACGTCCAACCGCTCGTTGCGCTGCTGCGCCATGTGCTGCGCGTTGGCGACGGCGCTCTCGAGCACCTTGTACACCGGCTCGGACGCGGCCTGCGGCGCGAACCGCAACACCGCGAGCGCCTCGTCGGCGGGCAGGCCGCGAACCAGGTCGACAACACGACGCGCCTTCATCGGCGTGACCGTCGAGTAGCGCAGCTTGGCTTGCGCGCGGACGATCGGACCGTCGACGGTGCCGGTCGCACCGATCGGGCTAGCCACGACGCGACCTCCGATCGTCCTTGATGTGACCGCGGAAGGTGCGGGTCGGCGCGAACTCGCCGAGCTTGTGGCCGACCATCGACTCGGTGATGAACACCGGGACGTGCTTGCGACCGTCGTGCACCGCGATGGTGTGGCCGAGCATGTCGGGCACGATCATCGAGCGCCGGGACCACGTCTTGATGACGTTCTTGGTGCCCTTCGAATTCTGAACGTCGACCTTCTTCTGCAGATGGTCGTCGACGAAGGGCCCCTTCTTCAGGCTGCGCGGCATCGCGTGGAGCTCCTAGCGCTTCTTGTTGGACTTGCGGCG
>JAICYF010000262.1 GCA_025934355.1 Acidothermaceae bacterium | reverse complement strand
GGTCACGGTCGACGCGGGCACCAGCGCCGCCGACCTCGGCAAGCTGGCGCTCAAGCTCAAAGGCGTCAGCTCGGGCAACGTTGTCCTCACGACCATGCCGCTCGCCGGCTTCTCGAAGGAGGCCGGGCAAGACGTCGACGTCGTCGACCAGGCAAAGGCGCAACAGCTGTTCCAGTCGCTCATCAACGACGACGCCGGCGGTGCCGCGCAAGCGTCCGCGCCGACCGCTGGCGCCACGGTCGCCCCGAACACCGTGCACGTGAAGGTGTTCAACGGCGCGGGCGTGCAAGGGCTGGCCGCGCGCGCGTCGTCCGATCTGACAAAGCTCGGCTTCGTGATCGACGGCGCGCCCGGCAACCGTGGCACGGGGGCGACCGCGACGGTGATCAACTACAACCCGTCGCAAGCCGCGCAGGCACGCACCCTTCAAGCGGCGATCCCGGGCTCGAGCCTTAACGAGGACGCGCAGCTCGGCACCGACATCGAGCTGGTGGTCGGGTCGTCGTACAACGGCGCTGGGGCAGCAGCCACCCAGCCGTCGGCCTCGGCGCCGGCGGGCGCGGTGACCGGCGCGGGCACCACCGCCGCGACCGCTCGCTGCACCAACTGACGCAAGCGGGCGCCCGGAACTGGCGCCACCGCGGCGTCGTTAGCATTGCGGCAGATTTTCGGCCGCGGGTTGCAACCTCTGTGGCGCGTGAATCGTCTGCGACAGTGACACCGTTTGCGACAGTGACACCGTTTGCGACAGTGACACCGTGTGCGACAGGGCGGCCCGACCGTCCCCTCATGCGCGGCCGAGAATCAGGTGCACGACCCGCGCCGACATCGAGGAGACCCGCGCCACATGCAACGGCCGTTCGGACGCCACCGGCTGCTCGACCCGCGGGGTGAGCTGGCGAGCTACGAACACGCGCAGCGCCGGACCCGGATCATCGGGCGCATCGTCGTCGGGTTTCTCGCCGTCGTGGTCCTCGTCGCGGCCGTCGGAGTGCTGACCGTCAAGAACATCCTTGACAAGGTGCACCACACGGCGTCCATCGACACCTACGTTCCAGCAAGCGAGCGGCCGGCGAAGCCGACCACGGATCCGGCCAGCGGGAAGAAGGGCACGCCGGAGAACATCCTCATCCTCGGCGTTGACTCAAGGCTCGGCGAGAACAGCCAATACCAGGTCACCACCGGGCCGCTGCAAACTGAGACGCTTTCCGACACGGCGATCCTCGCCCACCTGTCGGCTGACGGTAAGAGCGTCACGCTCGTCAGCATCCCGCGCGACTCCGTGGTGAAAATCCCGGCCTGCGACAAGGTCGACGCGAACGGCAACATCCAGCGCGACAGCTCCGGGCAGCCGCTGATGGCATCGGCCACCACCGCGTTGTTCAACGAGGCGATTCAACGTGGCGGTCCGGCGTGCACCGCGAAGACGCTCGAACAGCTGACCGGCGTCTACATCGACCACTACCTCGAAATCGACTTCGAGGGCGTCATCAAGATGTCCAACGCCCTGGGCGGCGTGCCAATGAACATCTGCTCTCCGATCCACGACTCGCATACCGGCCTCAACCTCCCTGCCGGCGAAGTGAACCTCAAAGGCCAACAAGCGCTGGCATTTGTGCGCGCGCGCTACGGACTGACCGGCGGCGACGACCTGCACCGAATCCAGCGGCAGCAGCAGTTCATGGCCTCCATGGTGCGCAAGGCGCTGTCGTCGTCCACGCTGTTTAACTTGCCGTCGATGACGAGCTTCTACGGCGACGTCGCAAGTTCGCTCACCACCGACATGGGCAGTTCGGCGCTCATCAACCTGGCCTTGCACTACCGGCACCTCGACACCAAGGACATCGTGTTCGCCACCGTGCCGACCTACCCGGCGCCCAAAGGTGACCAGTGGTACCAGCACCTTTATTGGAGCCAGGACGAAGCCACCGCGTTGTTCAACGCGATCAGAGACGACCGGCCGGTGACCGCCACGTCGTCGAACGGGCAGAACGTCGCGGCGCTGACCGTCGCGCCGTCCAACGTCACGGTGAAGGTGCTCAACGCCACCACCACCAACGGCCTCGCTGGGCAGACGGCGAACGCGTTGTCGGCCCGCGGGTTCCGCATCGCGGGCGTCGGCACGGCCACGCAGCAGTCGGCCAAGACGACGCTGACCTACTCGGCGAGCCGCACCACGTCGGCACAGACGCTCGCCGCGGCGCTTGGGGTCAAGCCCGATGAGCAGCTGTCGGCAACCGCCGGCGACGTCATCACCTTGACGATCGGCAGCGACTGGAACGGACTGGCCACCGAGACGTCGCCAGCCTCTGCGACGCCGGCGCCCACCCCAGGGGCCCCGGCGGCCGGCTCGCCCGCGCCGTCCGGTTCTGCGATTCCCGGCGTCAAGACCACCAACGCGAGCACCCAAACCTGCGTCGAGGGCTAGCCGCCCAGCTCCCTCTTGCGCCGAGTGAAGGGTTTGCGCGGCGTGGGAGCGCGCACACACAACTCAAACCCTGCACTCGGCGTCGGGCAGGTCAGCAGGCCGAGCCTCAGCTGCCTCAGCTGCCTCAGCCGCCTCAGCTGTCTTGCTCGCGCTCGCGCGAGCGCAGGATCGCCTCCCGCCGCGCCAACCGGGTGCCGCGCCTGATCTCGGCCTCCCGAAAGCGCCGCCGGTCGTCGTCGTTCTCCGGCATCACCGGCGGGATCTGCCGCGGCCGCTCGAAGTCGTCGATCGCGACGAACACCAGGTAGGCGGAGGCGACGTGGCGGCGGACCTGGTTGACCTGATCCCACGGCTGGGCGGTCACCCGGACGCCGATCTCGCACGACGTCCGGCCGGTCCAGTTGACCTG
Organism: Acidothermaceae bacterium; assembly: GCA_025934355.1. Lineage (GTDB taxonomy): Bacteria > Actinomycetota > Actinomycetes > Acidothermales > Acidothermaceae > JAICLV01. Next base: position 268 of record JAICYF010000262.1, on the reverse strand, counting down.
GGCGTCGCAGGTCACGATGTCGCCAATGTGCACCGGCACGAGGAACTGCAGCTCGTCGACCACCGCGGTCACCGCCCGCCCGCCGCTGTGCCGCGACGCAACAACACCCGCCGCCTCGTCGACGAGCCGCATCACCGCGCCACCGTGGACGTTGCCGTAGAAGTTCGCGTCAAGCGCGTCGACGACCCGGCTGAGCCGGATCTGTGAGGCGCTGGTCGGAACGGCCTGAAGATCCTGCGTCATGCCGCGATCATCGCATCCGGCGTCC
>JAICYF010000198.1 GCA_025934355.1 Acidothermaceae bacterium | reverse complement strand
TCGCCGAGCCCCACAGCGACGCCACGGCCCATCCCTCTGCTTGCGCCGGTGACTAGCGCTACATGTCCGGTCAGGCGACCCATCCGTCAATCCTGACAGCGTTGCAATGACCCACTGAGACCGAGGCCGCGAGAACGGCACATACCCAGCGCGTCAGGGTCCGCCGCTTAGTGCGTACTCGTAGTAGCTGCCGCCGTCCTTGACGAAGATCACTGTGGGTGCGTACAGGCCCGACGTGCGCGCAATGACCTTCCCGTGGGCGACGATAACGGCTGATGGCGATTGCTCACGGACGGCTGTGAGAGTCATCGGCGCGGCGTTTCCCCGGTCATAGTCCCGGCCCAGGACATGCACGCGGTCCGGATGTCCGGAGCAGCCGACAGCAAGGGCAGCCAACGCGGCCACCACGAAGATGCCTCGCCGGTGCGCCACACGTGAAGTATCGCGAAAACGCCTAGGAGCGGCACTTCCCGTGTACTTTGCTTGCCGTCTGCGACGTAGGAGAACTGTCGGTATATGACGTCGAGGTGAGGCCGCGTTGCGTCGAACCAATGCCTACGAAAGGAGTCGTTCGATCTCCGCCGCAGCGTCGGCGGCTCCGCCGTAGTTGGCGATGAGGGATGCTACGCGCTTCGCGCCGTAGCGGATCTGGTCGTCGGCGAGCGCGGCGCGGACGGCGTTGGTGATCGCGGTTGCGTCGGCGTCAGAGTCGAGCACTCTGCCGGCGCCGAGTTGCTCGACCCGGGCGGCATTGAAGAACTGATCCCGTCCCATTGGTAGGCAGACAAGGGGCACGCCGTGGCCGAGCGCGGTCATCACCGTGCCGAGTCCTGCGTGGGTGACGACCAGTGCCGCTGCGGAGAGCAGGCGCTGGTGCGGGACGAACCGAACTGAGCGTGTGTTCGCGGGCGTGTCGAGCGAGGCTGGGTCAATGGCGTTCCCGGTCGTGACGACGATCCGGGCGTGCAGCTGTCCGAGAGCGGTTGTGACGCGTTGCAGCAGTTCGGTTTGGGCTTGGTAGCTCGTGCTCAGGCTGACGACGACGAGCGGCTCGGGGCCGTCGGGCACGTCGATCGTGTCGAGATCCCGCGTCAGCGGTGGCGCGTCAAGGACCGGACCGATGAACCGGGCATTCGGCGGCAGTGGGAGGTCGGGCTCGAACTCTCGTGGGGTCGCGATCAACGCGAGCGCGCACTGGTCGTGTACATCAGCGAAACTCGCGGCTGCGGTCAACCCGTATCGCTGCCGGGTCGCGTTGATGGTTGGGATCCCCCACGCGAGCATGTCGACCAGCGGTCCGCCGCGGAAGCCGACGTACGCCGCATGGAACAGCGCCACCGTCGGCACATCTGCCGCCTGCCCCGCGCTCAGCGCGCCGAACAGCATGCAGTCCGCGATTAACACGTCGGCGGGTTCACGCTCTAGCTCGGTCGTGACATCGTTGGCGACATCGTCGCTGAACCACAGCCCATTGCCGAGGAGGGGGAACTCGTCAGCGGGATCGAACTCGGTCGTCGAGTCCCAATCAAACGCCGTCTCGAACGAGCGGAATCGCCATCCGTGGGAGCCGACTCGGCTGTCGATGGAGCGGTGTCCCAGTAGCCGAACGTCATGGCCTCGCTCTGCGAGGTGCTGCGCGATACCCAGCGTCGCGACCAGATTCCCTGCGCCATCCCAGGTGGTGATCAACACTCGGCTCATCGCGCCGCCCCCTTTGTCCGTGTCGGGTTGACAGGCTGTAAAGTAGGTCTACGGTTTACAGCATGTCAAGCAATCGACGCAGCGACACTCGCGTTGCGATCCTCGACGCCGCCCGGAAGCTGTTCGAGACCCAGGGCTACTTCGGGACAGGACTTGACGCCGTCGCGAAGAAGGCGGGCGTCTCCCGACAAGCCATCTACCTGCACTTCGAGTCGAAGGACGCGTTGCTGCGGGAACTGCACGCGCGGGTCAACGAGCTCGACGTCACCCCCGCCTTCGCTCAGGTGTGGACGGCGACGTCGGCACTGGACGCACTGGACGCATGGGTCGTCGCCTCGGCCGAGGCAATCCCAAAGTTCCTCGCCCTCGCCAACGCGCTCAGTGCAGGCCGCCATCACGATCCGGACATCGAGGCCACCTGGGACGCGCCGATGGCCGGCCAGTACGCCCAATGCCGGCGGCTCGCGAGTTGGTTGCAGCGCGACGGTGTGCTCGGTCCCCGAATCACGACGAGATACGCGGCGGACATGCTGTGGCACTACACGCACATCCACGCCTATGAAGCTTTGGTCGTGGAACGTGGGTGGCCAGTGGCCCGCTGGATTGGGTGGCTGAAATCGACTCTGCGGCACGAGCTTGCACCCGCCACTCCCGCCGTGTCTGGCTAAGCACCTTCTGGCGCTGAGCATCTGTCGCTGAGGCGCTGATCTTGGCGCCCACGACCACTATTCCGCTCGCCACGCCGCACGGGTGGTGACGGGCGTGAAGATCAGCCGTCACGTAGGCGTCACTACCGTGCGCCCGATCGCGATGACGCGAGCGTCGAAGAACGCAGGCACTTCTGCATGGTGCGAGCGCGGACGACGCACGTATTGCCGTTGTTGCATGCCGCTCGCGCGGCAGCTTGGCGCCGGTGACTCATCACGGCACCTCTTCGACACTCCCATGCGACCCTCACCGAGTGGAGTTGCCGCCCGAGCACCGCCACGACACGATCGACATCGCCAGTACAACGACGGTCGCGGCGAGCCATGTAAGCCATGGGCGCGGCCGTGGGATCACCGCGCGAATCAACTCAGCCAGTGGTTGTCCGCACCTCGCCGCTCCGCGACGCCGCGGGCTCATGATCGGGAGATGACCTCTGGCTCCGCGTCACAGTCTCCTGCTGCTGAGACGGCTGTTGGGGTCGGTGCGCTGGCGCCATCTGCCACCGGCGCGCGATCTTTGACGCCGCGGCTTGTCGTGGCGACGGCTGCCAGGACGACGACCCATGCCGCGAAGCACAGCGAAGTCCTTTCGGTCGAGTACGACTCGAGCAGGAGTCCGGCAACCGCGGCGCCGATCGGAGTCGCTCCCCAGATCAGGAGCCCGAACGTGGTGCTGACCCTGCCCCGCAGCACGTCTGGTGTCTCACTCATCTGGTAGGTGAGCACGGCGATGCCGAACAACGGCATCGTCGCCGCGAACAGCAGCAGGGCGGCGGCCGTGACTGGCAGGTCCGGTGCAACGGCGAACACCAACCAGAGCACACCCTGCAACCAGACGACGGTGAGCAGCAGCCGGCGCAGGCCGAGGCGACGTTCCAACCAAGGGGCGAGAAGGCCGCCCAGGATCCCACCGACCCCGATCGTGCTCAAGACGAAACCGAGCAGTGCTGTCGAGCTGTGCTCACGACGAGCCGTGACGATCACGACGAGACCGACAGCAGAAATCGCTACCTGCATCCCGGCGGCAAGCAGGCCGATGGCTCGTAGCCCACGATGGCTCCACAGCCAGCGAACTCCCTCGACGACGTCCGCGCGCAGCCCCGATTTCGCGGATTCCTCCACTCGAGGTCGTACCAGCCGTACCTTCGCGGTGGTCGTGGCCGAGACGAGAAACGTGGCCGCGTCCACAGCGAACGGGAGACCGGACACGATCCCGAAGAGCACACCTCCCAGCGGCGGCGCCAGCACGCCACAGCCGGACGACGCCACCTCCTGGGCTGAGACTGCTGATGTCAGATCGGCGCTGTCGACGATGGCCGGTAGGGCGCCGGCTTCCGCCGCGCTGAACAGCACGTATCCGAGGGCGCCGATGAAACCCGCAACGTAAAGTTGCGGCACGCTCAGCACGCCCAGGAGCAGCGCTACCGGCAGGCTGGCCATGGTCAAGGCGCGTACCAACTCGCATCGAACCATCACCCGCCGCCGATCCCATCTGTCGGCCAGCGCCCCGGCGGGAAGACCGAACAGGAGAAACGGGACGGCCCGGACGGCACCCAGCGCACCCGCTTGGGCCGGTCAGCTTCAGCATCATCAACGGATAGGCCAACTGGGAGAGCCCAGTGCCAAGTTGGGACAGGGTCTGGCCGGTCCACAACAGCCGCAGATTCCGATTGCGCAGCAATACGTGGCGTTCAGATGTCATGGCTGAACCGCTCCCACGCCGACTGACGGGTCATCGCCAAAGCGGCCCCGATCCGACTCCACGGCACCTTCCGGCGCCGCGCCTCGCCAACCCACAGATCCAGCGCCGACTCCACTTGATCCCGAATCTCAGCCAGCTTGGGTAGACGTTCCAAGACTTGCTCGTCGGTCAGCGACGCCCAGCGGGGTAGGTCAGGTTCGTTCGTCGGCGGCGGACTGTCCGCCGCCAAGATGCGAACGCACAACGCGACGCACTCGTCGCAGACGTAGCTTCCTGGCCCCGCAATGATCCTGGCGACCTCCTCTTCGGCCTTGAGGCAGAACGAGCAACGCAGACGCCTGGGTTCCGTAGCCACGGCTAAGCGTCAGGGCGATCCTGACATCTGTCAAGCAACGCCTGACGTTTCTTCAGGGCACCTAATCGGCCGGCGCGATTTGTCCGGCCCAATCTTGATGGCGCCCCGGCCGCTGAGCGGCCTCAACGCGTGACCAATATCGCCGGTGTCGAAGCGGCAATTCGCCGCCGGCTCGTGCCGAGTAACGGATGTTCCATGCGTGCGACCTAGGAGCCGACGGCCGCTGACCCGCACAGTTGCATCGTGCAACTAAAGTGCAAGTTACATGATCAACTTTTCGCGGGCCCCGCAGCCAAGATGATCATGGGGCCGTCTCTGGGCCGTCACGGGGCCGTGGCAGGGGGGTTTCGAGGGGTCATCAGGGGTCACGAGAAGCCATGATCGACAGCGGTAAAAGCCCAGGTCAGAGGCCATTTGCGGTCGCGAAGGGGCACCAGGGGTGACCAGGCGGCGGACGAGTCGGCCTGTAAGCCGGATCCTGTGCCACCTGGACCGAGGTCCAGGTGCGACGGTCATCTGTCTCGGGTCGCCGTTGCCGACGACCTCTAGCGGTCTACCCGGAAGCTCGGGCGGGCCGCCCTCGAGCGCTTCCTGTCTGACC
>JAICYF010000223.1 GCA_025934355.1 Acidothermaceae bacterium | reverse complement strand
CGGGGCCCGGCGGCAACTCCACCACCCACCCGACGAACGACCCCGCAGGCGAATCGACGGTGCGGTCGTCGATCGCATCGGTGGCGGGCATCGCGAGGAGCATGCGCTGACGCTATCCGCGGCCACCGACAAAAACCGGCCCGAAAACCCTGCAGGCAAAGAAAAAGTTATCCCCCGACTCATCCACAGGACGAGTCGACGTTTGCCCCGTCGGCCGCGCACGTCGGCTTCACTTGCGCAGCATCAGCCGTCCTCGCGCGCGGCGCGCGCCCGTCGTCCGCGCAGCTTTTCGCGCTCAGCCATCGCCAACTCCACCTTGCGAATCCGAACGGCGGCCGGCGTGACCTCGACGCACTCGTCCTCACGGCAAAATTCGAGAGCCTGCTCCAACGACAACACCCGATGCGGAATTAACCGCACCAGCTCGTCGCCCGTTGACGACCGCATGTTGGTGAGCTTCTTTTCTTTCGTCGGGTTCACGTCCATGTCGTCAGAACGAGAGTTCTCGCCGACGATCATGCCCTCGTATACCTCGACGCCAGGGCCAACGAACATCGTGCCCCGCTCCTGCAGGTTGAACAGCGCGAACGAGGTGGTCGGACCGCGCCGGTCGGCGACCAGCGAACCGGTTGGCCGGGTGCGCAGGTCGCCGTGCCACGGCTCGTAACGGTCGAACACGTGGTGCAGGAGGCCGGTTCCGCGGGTCTCCGTCAGGAACTCGGTGCGGAAGCCGATCAGGCCACGCGCCGGAACCGCGTACTCCATACGAATCCAGCCGGTGCCGTGGTTGACCATGTGCTCCATGCGGCCTTTGCGCAGCGCCATCAATTGCGTGACGACGCCGAGGTAATCCTCGGGAATGTCGACGGTCAATCGCTCCATCGGCTCGTGCAACTTGCCGTCAATGCGCTTGGTGACCACTTGCGGCTTGCCGACTGTCAGCTCAAAGCCCTCGCGCCGCATAATCTCAACGAGAATCGCGAGCTGCAGCTCACCACGACCCTGCACTTCCCACGTGTCTGGGCGTTCGGTGGGCAGCACCCTAATCGACACGTTGCCGACGAGTTCCGCGTCGAGCCGATTCTTCACTAAACGGGCGGTCAGCTTGCTGCCACTTTCGCCCGCCAGCGGCGAGGTGTTGATGCCGACCGTCATCGACAAGCTCGGCTCGTCGACCGTGATGACCGGCAACGGCCGCGGGTCGTCGACGTCGGCGATTGTCTCCCCGATGGTGATTTCGGGGATGCCTGCGATTGCGACGATGTCGCCGGGCCCCGCCGAGTCGATCGGCACCCGCTCCAACGCCTCCGTGCCAAGCAATTCGGTAAGCCGAACACGCTCGACGGAGCCGTCAGTGCGGCACCACGCGACCTGCTGGCCCTTCTTGACCACGCCCGAATACACCCGGCACAACGCGAGCCGGCCCAGGTACTGCGACGCGTCGAGGTTCGTGACGTGCGCCTGCAGCGGAGCGTCCGGGTCGTACGACGGCGCCTTCACCGTCTGCATCAAGGTCGTGAACAACGGCTCCAAGTCGCGAGAATCAGGCATCGCGCCGTCGGCCGGCCGGTTCAACGAAGCGCGACCCGCCTTCGCACTCGCGTACAAAATCGGAAACTCGAGAGCCGCGTGGTCGTTGTCGTCGATGAGGTCCATGAAGAGCTCGTACGTCTCGTCGACGACCTCGGCGATGCGCGCGTCGGGCCGGTCGACCTTGTTGACCACCAGCACAACGGGCAGCTTCTTCTGCAACGCCTTACGCAACACAAACCGGGTTTGCGGCAACGGCCCCTCCGACGCGTCGACCAGCAAGAGCACGCCGTCGACCATCTCAAGCCCGCGCTCTACCTCGCCGCCGAAGTCGGCGTGACCGGGGGTGTCGATGATGTTGATGGTCGCTCCGGCATGCCGGATAGCGGTGTTCTTCGCGAGGATGGTGATGCCCTTTTCACGCTCGAGATCCATGGAGTCCATGACTCGCTCGCGCACCGAGTCGCTCTCGGCTTGATGCTGGGAGAAGGCGCCTGACTGCCACAGCATCGCGTCGACCAAGGTGGTCTTGCCGTGGTCGACGTGCGCGATGATCGCAACGTTGCGAAGGTCATCGCGGGTTGCAACGGGCATGAGGGGGCGCTCCAAACGAAGAGGGGATTCCCCTATGGTACGGGCAGCCACGGCAGCGGCGCGCCTGAGCCGGAGTCACTGCCGCGCCTGAGCCGGAGTCACTGCCGCGCGTGAGGCGGATTAGGGCACACTCAGCACCGTGAGCAAGGCATCGAGGCGGGGCGAGTGGGCCGCCCGCGCCCGTAGTTTCGGCGCCGTCGCGCGCGAGTACGACCGGGTGCGTCCGTCGTACCCCGAACGACTCGTCGACGAAGTGGTCGCCGAGCTGCCCGGCGCCGACGTCGTCGAGGTGGGCGCCGGCACCGGCAAGGCCACCTTGTTATTCGCCTCTCGGGGTCTGCAGATCACCTGTGTTGAGCCAGACGACGCGATGGCCGCCGTCCTTGCCGAGAATTGCACCGGCCAGCCGAACATCGAGATCGTGACCGAGTCGTTCGAAGATTGGCAACCGACTCGGCTCTATGACGGGCTTTACGCCGCACAGGCGTGGCATTGGACGACGCCGGAGCACCGTTACCGCAACGCCGCCCGCGCCCTGCGCGAACGCGGCGTCCTCGCGCTGTTTTGGAACGGCACCGACTGGGGCCGGACTCCGCTGGCCGAGGTCATCGACAACGTCTACCGGCGGCACGGCCTGTTACGCGACGACCGGCCGAAGCCGTCTCGCGATCCCAACCAATGGCCCCTCGACGAACTGCGGTCGCTGGAGACATTCTCCGACGTCGAACTGCGCACCTATTGCTCCACCGCGAGCTACACAACGGACGAGTGGTGCGACTACGCGGCTTCGACGTCCGAGCATCTGATTCTCGACCAGGGCCGCAACGCGGCATTGCTCGCCGACCTGCGCCGATCCCTTGACCGCGAGGGTGGGGTCGTCGAAATTGCCAGGCACTGCGACCTTTATCTCGCCCGCCGCACCGCGCGTCCAGCATGAGGCTGTGTCAGCCAGGCCAATTCGCGAGCGACTCGTCGAATGACTCAATCGCTCGATCAAAGCTTTGCCGGACGTCGCGCGCGATGCCGAAAGCGCCTGCTGCTTCTAGCGCGACAAACCCATGCAAGAGCGCTCGCAACGCGCGTGTCGCGTCTACGGCGTCCTCACCTTCGATGCCGTAGCCCTCGAGCACGGCGTAAACAACGTCCAGCAATTGCTTTGCCACGAGCCCGATTTCCGTGTCGTCGGACGACGGCGCCCGCAACGTCGCGGCGTAACCGCCCGGATGCGCATGCGCGTATTCCCAGTACGCCGCCGCGAGCGCGCGCAGCGCCGTCGTCCGAGATCTGCCTGCTGTTGCGCGAGTCACCGCGTCGGTCAGGTCCCGCAGTGATTGCGCGGCGACCTGACCTTGCAGGTCGTCGAGGCCGCGCACGTGCTTGTACAAGCTCGGCAACGCGACTCCGAGTCGCTGGGCAACCGCCGCGAGCGTCAGCTGAGAAAACCCAAGCTCGTCAGCCACTTCTCGCGCTTGCGCGACCACGACGCTCGGCGTCAATCCGGCCCTAGGCACCGAAGACCGACCGTGCGAACGCGGCGACTCGGGGGTTCACGACCTCGGGAAACTCAGCCATCGGGTAGTGGCCCGCGCCGTCGACGATCAACACGTCACCGCGAAGCCGCGCGGCGATGAACTTGGCCTCAGCGCTGGGGTCTTTGAAGTCAGGGTCTTTGCTGCCCATCACGACCAACGCGGGTGCCGTGACCTGGTCTGCGTAAGGCTCGACCTCGGCGTGCGTGAGTTGCGAGACGAGCGTCTGGAACGCCTTCCAGTGGCCGGGACGCTTCATGCTGGCGCGAAGCTCGCGCTTGTACTCGGCGAAGTCGGCTGGCTTTTGGGTCTTGTAGAGGCCCGCGTAGTACGACATCCAGGTCGCGGGCCCCCATGGGCGCAGCAACGCGACCCGCATAAGCAGGTCAATCAGCTTGCTCGACGGCTGATTGCGAATGAAGGCGCCGGTGAGCACCAGACCGGCCACCAAATCGGGGCGTTGGCCAGCGACAACGACCGACGCGGCGGACGACATGGAGTTGGCGTAGAGCAAAGCTGGGCCGCCAAGGTGCTCGACCAAGGCGATGATGTCGCTCGCGGCGGCGAAGTCTTCGAAGCGGTCGAACGTGGTGTCGCTGTCGCCTTGGCCGCGCAGGTCCATGGTCGCGACGCGGTAGCCGGCGACGAGGAGCGGCTCG
>JAICYF010000199.1 GCA_025934355.1 Acidothermaceae bacterium | reverse complement strand
GCGGTGTACCACGCGGGATTCTCGAGCACATTGCGCTTGATCACCCCTGGCGTGAGGGTGTCGTAGTAACCCAATCCGATCATCGAGGGCACGACCCGGTTCTGCGCCGCCAACTCGCGAAGCCGGGCGATCACCTGGTCCTCGGTTGCCGCGGGCGGCAGCGCGGTGCGTCGTCCGACGTCTTCTCGAATCGCGTCGGGAACGGCGTCTGCGACCAGCTCGTCAAGCGACCCATAGCCGACGACCGCCAGCATCTTCGCCTGTTCGTCGTGGTCAGGGCCAATGTGTCGGTTAGCGAACCCGTGTCGGTTAGCGAACCCGTGTCGGTTAGCGAACCCGTGTCGGCTCGCAAAGCCGTTCCGATCGGCGAAAACGCTCATTTCAAAGGCCTTCCGCGGACGTCGGGGCGCGCTCCCTGAACCGGGAGCGGCTCCCCCTCTGTCATCGGTACCTGAGAGCTTCGCCATCGGCCGCGCTAACCGCGGTCCGAGCGGCTTGCACCGTCGGTGACGCGCCTGCCCGCGCGGGGAATTCGCGGTGGCGCGCGCTTTCCAGAGTTGCCTAAGCCATACGGTTGGTCGGCCTGAGAGATTCCGGGGAGGTTGCTCCTTCGGCGGCTCACACTGGCTGCGTGAACGCTCTTCCGTGCGGCTTCATCGGCTGTGCTGCAACCTCAAAACTAGCAGCGCGGACAACGTGGTGACGCCGCCACGCGAGGGTGTTTTGCTCGGGGCGCCGGTCAGCCGATGCGACGAGCCCGTCGACGTGACAACTCGTCGTCGCCGTCGGTCGCGGCGCCCGCGTCGTCAACCCCGGGCCGCTCGCCCGGCAGTTGGGCCAGCGATCCCTCGACCTCGCGGACGACCCGGCCGACCGCGATCCCGAACACGCCCTGACCGCCCTGGACGAGGTCGACGACCTCGTCGGCGCTGGTGCACTCGTAGACGCTCGCGCCGTCGCTCATCAAGGTGATCTGGGCGAGGTCGTCGACCCCGCGCGCACGAAGATGCTGGACGGCGGCCCGAATGTTCTGCAACGAGACGCCGGTGTCGAGCAGCCGCTTGACCACCTTGAGCACGAGGATGTCGCGGAAGCCGTAGAGCCGCTGCGAACCCGACCCTGCGGCAGCGCGGACGGTCGGCTCGACCAGCCCGGTGCGGGCCCAGTAGTCGAGCTGGCGATACGTGATGCCGGCGGCGGAGCAAGCGGTGGGGCCGCGGTAGCCGACGGTCTCGTCCAACTCGGGCAGGTCGTCGGTGAACAACGCGCCCTGGTGGGCCCCGCGGGGCGTCAGCATTGGCTGACCGCTGAGCGGGTTGACAGACGGCAGGCCCGATCCGGGTGCCGATCCGGGCGTGGGCGCCTCACCGTTCGTCGCCATCGGGCGCGCCTCCTCGTCCGTTCGATGCCTGAACTATCCGTTCACTTGCCTCAGGTAGCAGTCACGCTAGGCATGTCAAACAGGTGAGTCAACGCGACGCGCGGACGACACCAACTTCGGAACTATCAACCTGAACTTGAGCCTACTGGTTGCCACGAAAGCCCGGTCCGCGTATCAGCCCTGCGTGGTGTCGAAATCCTCCGGCGAGATGTTGTCGAGGAACTCTCGGAACTTCTCCACCTCGTCCTCGTCTTCTTGCTCGTGCGGGATCTCGATGCCGGCCTCGTCGAGCACCGCCTCGGCGGCGTAGATGGTGGTGCCGGTGCGCAACGCCAGTGCTATCGCGTCGCTGGGCCGGGCGCTGACCTCCCTGCCGTCATCGAAGACGAGCTCCGCGTAAAACACGTTGTCGCGCATCTCGCTGATCCGCACGGCACGCAGCTTGGCGCCGAGCGCGGCGAGCAGGTCGCGCATCAAATCGTGCGTGAGTGGTCGCGGCGGGACGACACCTTGTTGGGCGAATGCGATGGCGGTGGCCTCGACGGCGCCGATCCAGATCGGCAGGTAGCGCTCGCCTTCGACTTCGCGCAGCAACACGATGGGCTGATTCGTCGGCAGCTCGACGCGGACGCCCACCACCTGCAACTCGTTCATGGTCACCCGCCCTGCCCTACTGCTGCTTGCTGCGTGCCTTTCCCGACTGTGAGTGCCGGCAGCGCGGCACTTTTTCACGGTACACCGGCCCAGCCCGGCGGGCGGGGAACGCGCCTTCAGCGCGAAAGGCCGGGACGCAGTCCAGCTTTCACCAACGCCGCGTGCAGCCGAACCGACAGCGACGCCAACTCTCGCGCCACCTCTTCAGCCCGCGCTCGCGCCTCCGGATTTCGCTGCCGCACCAAGGGCGTGACGACCTGCTCGACGAGCCCGACCTCTCGGTCGGCCGCAGCCTTGAACGAGCGCAGGTGTCGCGCCTCGATGCCAAATCGCGACATCTCCGCGACGGTCTTGGCGATGCTCAACGCGGTGCCGTCGTAATGGTTGCTGCCGGGCCGGGTCGACACCAACTGAAACTGCTCGAGCTGGGCGAGCGCCGCCTCGTCCAGGTCGGCCGCTTCAAGCAACTCCTTGCGGGAAAGCCGGACGTCGCTTGGGTCTTTGCCGAACGCCTCCGGGCCGGGCAGACCTTCGGTCGCGACAAGCGCGCGCGGAACTCGCGGACCAGCCCCCGGTTGGTCCGCGGGCTCGAGACCGCGGTCGATCGCCTCGAGGTGATCCTTGATGACGCGCAACGGCAGGTAATGATCCCGCTGGGCGGTCAGCACGTACCGCAGCCGTTGGACGTCGGAGTGCGAGAACTTGCGATAGCCGGCGGACGTGCGCTCGGGCTCAATCAATCCTTCAGCTTCAAGGAATCGAATCTTCGAGATCGTGACATCGGGAAAGTCGGACCGCAGCTGCGTCAAGACTTCGCCGATCGAAAGGGTGGCGTGAGATGACGCCCGCGAGGTGGACCGCGCACTCATGTCGAAAGCCGTCACTCCGCTGCGTCGTTTGGTGGTGTGTGCGCGGCGGCGTGCGCGCTGGCGAGGAACACCAGCCGGAACTTGCCGATCTGCACTTCGTCGCCAGGCGCGAGGTCGGTCTCGTCGATCCGCTCGCGGTTGACGTAGGTGCCGTTGAGGCTCCCGACGTCGCGCACCGCGAAGCCGTCGTCCGTCTTGCGAAACTCGGCGTGCCTTCGGGAGACCGTCACGTCGTCCAGGAAAATGTCGCTTTCGGGGTGGCGACCCGCGGTGGTGACCGCGGCGTCGAGCAAGAACCGACTGCCCGCGTTGGGGCCGCGTCGGACGACGAGCAACCCCGATCCCGGCGGCAGCGACTCGACGGCGGCCTGGTCGGCCAGCTCGTCATCAACGGTCGCGGGCTCCAACGCCTCGATGCCGGAGATTGAGATCGTTGACGTCGAGTCGACCGGGCGCTCGGGCGCGACCGGTTGGCCGGGCCGGCTCAGCGCCGTGCCGCAGTTCGCGCAGAACCGGGCGTCGTCCGGATTCTCATGCCCGCAGTGTGTGCAGAAGAGCATCGGCATCGTGGTCGGCGTCCTCCCCGTCATCATCAACCGGCGGACAAGACCGTCAGGTAGAGGTTGACGGTCAGGGAAACCTATGCGTGCGGGCGGCTAGCGGTCAACTCGTACCCGGCATTCGCCCGGACCACGCCGCTTGTCAGCCGCCGGTGAGCTTTCCGTACGCGGCGGCGTCGAGCAACGCGTCCACGTCGGCCGGGTCGGTTGGCCGCACCTCGATCATCCAACCGTCGCCATACGGATCAGCGTTCACCAGCTCGGGCCGCGCGTCGAGGACGTCGTTGCGCGCGATCACCTCTCCGGAGAGCGGCGCATAGATGTCGGAGACGCTCTTCGTCGACTCGACCTCGCCGAGTGACTGACCGGCCTCGATCTCGGTGCCGACCTCCGGCAACGTCACGAACACAATGTCGCCCAAGGCCTCTTGCGCGTGGTCGGTGATACCAACCCGGACGGTGTCACCACCTGACCGGACCCACTCGTGCTCGGCGGTATAGCGCAGCTCGTCTGGGATCACGAGGAACCTCCGGTTGTTCGGTTCCCGGCGGACGGCGTCGATGCCGGGTGGGCGTACTTAGGTGGCGTGACTGCATGCAATGCCGTGATCCGCACGGTGTCAAGCTCGGTGACGGTCCCGCTCGCGCCCTTTCCCTTGACGGTGTCGAGCACGCCGCCCGGAATGCTCATCGCCTGCGAGAGGGTCGGCGGATCGCCGATGGCGAGCAGGTCATACGGCGGTGCCAACTCCGTGCCGTCGACGACAACCCCTGTGCCGTCAAGCGAGTCGACGAAGTAGCTGCTCGCGACCAATCGAACGCCTAGTGGGGCGCCAGGTGACGGCGTCGAGCCCGACGCCGGCGTCGAACCCATCGTTCCGGTCCCTCCCGTCGCTCCGGTCCCTCCCGTCGCTCCCGTCGAACCGGTCGCCGGCGAGCCGCGGATCTCGACGGCTTCGGCGCCGGCGTCGCGCAACTCCTCGAGCGCGTCAAGCAGCACGTCGGCGGTGATTTTCTTGTCGGGGTCGGCGATCCGCAGGTCGATGCCGGGGCCGGTAGCTCCGACCGTACCGGCCAGGATGCGCAGCGTTTGCGCGCGCTGCTGCGCCTCGTCCAGCGCGGCCTGATTCTGCCCGGCGCCGCCGGTGAGCTTGGCAAGCGTGCTTTGCTCGTCGGCGATCTGCGAGCGGAGCTGGTCCGACTTCGCCGACAGGTTGTCGAGCACATCGACCAAGTCAGCTTGGCGGGCGGTCGACAGCCCAGCGCCAGCCTGGCTGTGCACCTGGGTCACGAGCGCGAAGCCGAGCAGCCCACACAGCAAAGCCACGATCAGCTGGCCGCGGGTCGCGCGCGGGCGGCTGATCTCCAACAACTCTTTCCACTTGGACGACGCGAGCGGGCTGGCCGGACCGCCGATTGCCGGGCCTGGTCGCCGCGTCGGCTCAACCTCGGGTTGAGCGACAACCGGGTTAGCCGCTGCGGGTTGAGCCTCGGACACCGTCTGTGCCGGCTGCGCCTCCTGCGACTGCGACTTGGCAGGCGGCGCCTTCTGCGACTGCGTCGTGGGCCGTGGTTGCTTAGCCGGCG
>JAICYF010000083.1 GCA_025934355.1 Acidothermaceae bacterium | reverse complement strand
GATCGGATCATGAACCGAATCCGACGCTGACACGCGGCATGCCGTCCCTTCACGGCACGCTTTCGACTCGACACGTCGGCGCGTCGCCTTGACCTGGCACCGGGCAAACGGTAACCGCAATTCCCCCGTTCGGACTAATCGCGCTGCGGCCGTGTGGACGACGCCGCGCCAGAATGCGGGGCGCAACCCGATCGCCGTCCAGACATTTGCGGTGAGCGCGCGCTGAAACTGTCGTCGGACGCTGGTTTCGTTCGTAGTCAGGACGGTCGTGGTCGTCGCCACGACCGTTCGTGACGGACGGAGTTTTGATGGTCGACACGAGGTTCATCCCAGCTGGCGGTCTGGCCCATGCACGTCGGGCGGTCGTCGCCGTCTTCTTCCTCAACAGCCTGGTGCTTTCGACATTCATCGCTCGGGCGCCTTCCCTGAAGGCAGAGCACCACCTCACCGACGGCGCGATTGGCGCCGTCGGCTTGTTGTTCGGGCTGGCGGCAATCGCGACCATGCAGTTCGTCGGTCCACTGGTCGCCCGAGTGGGCAGCCGCACCGCGTTGCGGATCACGCTGCCGGCCATGTGTGGTGCGCTCGCCACGGTCGGGCTCAGTAAGGGCGTCGTCGGGTACGCGGGAGCGGCCGTCCTGCTCGGGGCGACCCACGGCATGACTGACGCCGCGATGAACGCGCATGCGGTCGCCGTCGAGCGGCGACTCGGCTGTCCGATCCTCAACAGCTGCCACGCCGCGTGGAGCGCCAGCGCGGTCGGCGCGTCGTTGCTGACCGCGGCGACGGTCGCGCTCGGGATTCCAACCGACCTGCATTTCGGGACAATCGGCGCCGCGGTGCTGGGCGCCAGCCTGCTGGTCGGCGCGCAGCTGCTTCCGTCGGACGCCGATCGGGCGATCGGTCAAGGCGTCGCGCACACCGACGCCACACCGGTGCAGACCAGTTGGCGCACCGGGTGGAGCCGGCTCGTCGTCCTGCTCGGTCTGACCGGCATGGCGTTGATGATCTGCGAGGGCGCCGCGCTCGGCTGGAGCGCCATCTTCTTGCACGACGGCAAAGGCGCGTCGGCCGCGCTCGCGGCCCTCGCTGTCACCGGCTACACCGGGGGCCAGACCGTGGGCCGCATCGTGGGCGACCGGCTTGAGGTTCGCTTCGGCGTCCGGCCGCTGTTCCGCACCGGCGGCCTGATCGGCGTTGGCGGGCTCGCGCTCGCGGTCTGCTCGCCCAGCCCGCTGACTTCGATCGTCGGCTTCACCATATTTGGCGTCGGCGGCTCGGTGCTCGTTCCACTGACCTTTGGCGCCGCCGGTCACGCCGGCGGCGACGGACCAGGTGCCGCGACGTTCGTGTCAAGGTTTGCGACGTTCACCTACGGCGGCGTGCTGCTCGGTCCGGCGCTCATCGGCTGGGTGTCGGAGTCGATCGGGCTCACCGCGACCATGGCCACGCTGATCCCGCTTCTTGCGGTCGTCGCGTTGCTCAGCCGATTGCCAAGTTCGAGGCGCCAGTCGGCAACATCGAGGCCGACCGCGCAGCGATCCGAGCGGTCACGCTCCGATCGCGTGCACGCCACCGTCGACGTGAACGATCTCCCCGGTGGTCTTGGGGAACCAGTCGGATAGTAGAGCGACCACCGCGCGGGCCGCGGGTTCGGCGTCAGTGACGTCCCATTGCATCGGCGCCCGCTGCTCCCAGATCGCGGCAAGTTCGTCGAACCCCGGGATGCCCTTCGCGGCCATCGTGCGAATCGGCCCGGCCGAGACCAGGTTGACCCGCACGTTCTGCTTGCCCAGGTCGCGTGCCAGATAGCGGGCGCACGACTCGAAGGCCGCCTTCGCCACGCCCATCCAGTCATAAAGCGGCCAGGCGACCGACGCGTCGAAGTCGAGACCGACCACCGCGCCGCCGTCCGCCATCAACGGCAGCGCGGCGACGGTGAGCGCCTTCAACGAGTAGGCGGACACGTGCAACGCGGTCGAGACGTCGTCCCAACCGGTGTTGAGGAAGTTGCCGCCCAACGCGGCCTCCGGTGCGAACCCGATCGCGTGAACAAGGCCGTCGAGACCACCGAGGTGCTCGCGCACCCGGTCAGGCAACGCCTCGAGATCTCCGGACGACGTGACGTCGAGCTCGATGACCGGCGCCGGCTTCGGCAACCGCCCGGCGATCCGTTCGGTGATCCGAAACGCTCGCCCAAACGACGACAGCACGACTTCGGCGCCTTCGTCTTGAGCGAGCCGCGCGATGTCGAACGCGATCGACGCCTCGGTGAGGACGCCGGTGACGAGCAGCCGCTTGCCGGTGAGCAGACCCATCAGTGCCCCATTCGCCTTGTCGAGATTGGCAATCTCGCGGTCCGTCGCATCAACTAGTGCCCCATGCCCAGGCCGCCGTCGACCGGGATGACGGCCCCGGTGATGTACGACGCGTCGTCGCTAGCGAGGAATCGAACCACGCCGGCGATTTCGTCGGGCGTGGCGTAGCGACGCAGCGGCACCTGGCTCAAAATCTCGGCCCGCCGCTCCGCGGACAGGACGGCGGTGAGCTCGGTGTCGACGAAGCCCGGCGCGACGACGTTCGCCGTGATGCCGCGGGAGCCGAACTCGCGGGCGACCGACCGGGCGAAACCGACCAGCCCGGCCTTGCTCGCCGCGTAGTTGGCTTGGCCAGCGGAACCCGACAGGCCGACCACCGAGGCGAGGAAAATCATCCGCCCGTTGTGTGCGCGCAACATCCCGCGCGCGGCGCGCTTCGCCACCCGGTAAGCGCCGGTGAGGTTGGTGTCGATGACGGCGTCCCAATCGTCGTCCGACATCCGCAGCAACAACGTGTCGCGGGTGATGCCCGCGTTGGCGACAAGCACCTCGACCGCGCCGTGCTCGGACTCCACGGCGGCGAACGCCGCCTCGACGTCCTCGGGCTTGGTGACATCAGCTTGGACGGCGAAAAGCCCTTCGGGCCGGCCGCTCGAGCGGTAGGTGACCGCGACCCGGTCGCCGGCCGCTTCGAACGAGCGCGCGATCGCAAGTCCGATGCCGCGGCTGCCGCCGGTGACGAGGACCGAACGCCCCACTGGTCACCCTCCTGCTCCCCGACCCGGTGTCGGCCGGGTGCGGCTCGGAGAACTCGAAGCCGCCTCGGCGAGGGTATCGGTACGGCTATCGCGATGCCGCGTTACTCCGTCTGGAGCACAGCGCGTCGAACGGCCGGATGGGTGACGGCACTCCCCCTGGCTTACCCGAAATCGCGCCGACCGGGCCTGTCAGCGGCCTGTTTCAGGGCCGAAGCTTCATGTGTCACGCCGGTAAGCACGACCAGCCAGGAGACCACCAATGAGCACGATGACCGCCGACAGCCTCAGCAGCGTCAGCGCGAATGTCCTCGCCGACGGCATCGTCGTCCGGTTGAGCGGTTCTTTGGACGCCGCTTCGCTTCCCGAGTTGCGCGCCACGCTGCTGCGTGCGCGTCCCGATGGTTGTGATGACGTGCTGGTCGACGCCGGCCAGGTCACCGAGGTGCACGAGCGGGCGCTGGCCGTGCTCGTCGCCGCCGCTGACTGGGCGACCGACACCGGCGGCCGGCTGCAGTTCGCAGCGATCTCCAAGCCGCTGCTCGAGACCGCCGAATACTTCGACGTCACCGACTTGCTGCCGCGTCTGCCCGGCCCGGGGGGGCGGGCAGAAGCCGCAGCGAGCCGGCGGAAGGCTAACCGCTAAAGCCTTTTAGACGTCGACGCCGCCCGGCCAGAGCAAGCTCTGGCCGGGCGGCGCGTTTTTTGCGCCGCACCGGCGCCCAGAAACTTGTCTCCGCGCTGAGTGAAGGGTTTGGGCTGCCATTTCGGCCCGATCCGCAGCGCGAACCCTTCACTCGGCGCGGCAATGGAGGACGCGGCTAGGGTTGCTCGCAGGCCAACCACCGGCACCGGAAGGGATCCACCAGATGCCCCACGGGATCGACGAGAAGTTTCTCGCCTTGCCCTCGCGCCAGCTCGCCGACGCCGCCCTCACCAGGGCCCGCGAGCTCGGCGCCCAGCATGCCTCATTTCGAGTCGAGCGCATCCGCAGCCAACAGCTGCGCATGCGCGACGCCAGCCTTGAGGGTCGACGCGACGACGAGGAGACCGGTTTCGCCGTCCAAGTGGTGCACGACGGAACCTGGGGATTCGCCGCCGGCGTCGACCTGACGCCCGAGGCGGCGGTGCGAGTCGCCGAGCAGGCGGTCGAGATCGCGAAGGCAAGTCGGGGTATCAACCGCGAGCCGATCGAGCTTGCCGACGAGCCGGTCTACTCCGACGCGACCTGGGTGTCGGCGTACGACGTCAACCCGTTCGACGTCCCCGATATCGACAAGGTGTCGCTGCTGGCGGAGCGCTCGGCAAGACTGCTTGCCGCTGACGGCGTCGACCACGTCGACGCCGGCGTCGCGCAGGTGCTGGAGAACAAGTTCTACGCCGACCTGGCCGGCACCACGACCACGCAGCAGCGGGTCCGGCTGATGCCCACGCTCACCGCCGTTCGGGTCGACCCCGAGTCCGGCCAGTTCGAGACCATGGACACCATTGCGCCGCCCGTTGGCCGCGGCTGGGAGTTCATGACCGGCACCGGCTGGAACTGGGACGCCGAGATCGAGCAGATTCCAGTCCTGCTCACGGAGAAGATGAAGGCCTCGTCGGTCGAGGCCGGCGCCTACGACCTGGTGATTGATCCGTCCAACCTGTGGCTGACGATTCACGAGTCGATCGGGCACGCCACCGAGCTCGACCGCGCGCTCGGCTACGAGGCCGCCTACGCCGGCACGAGTTTCGCGACCTTCGACAAGCTCGGCGCGTTGCAGTACGGATCGTCGCATATGCACGTCACCGGCGACCGCAATGCCGAGTACGGGCTCGCCACCGTCGGCTGGGACGACGAGGGGGTCGCCGCACAGCAATGGAATCTGGTGCGTGGCGGCACATTGGTCGGCTACCAGCTCGATCGGAGAATGGCCAAGCTCAAGGGCCTCGGGCGGTCGAACGGCTGCGCGTTCGCCGACTCCCCCTCGCACGTGCCGGTGCAGCGGATGGCCAACGTCTCGTTGCAACCGGTGCCGAATGGTCCGACAACGCAAGAGCTCATCGCGGGAGTCGAACGCGGCATCTACGTCGTCGGCGACAAGAGTTGGTCGATCGACATGCAGCGCTACAACTTCCAGTTCACCGGTCAGCGGTTCTACGAGATCCGCGCCGGACGGTTGCTCGGGCAGCTTCGCGACGTCGCGTATCAGGCGACCACCACGAACTTCTGGGGCTCGATGGAAGCCGTCGGTGGGCCGCAGACGTACGTCCTTGGCGGAGCATTCAACTGCGGAAAGGCCCAGCCGGGCCAGACAGCCCCTGTCAGCCACGGCTGCCCGTCGGCCCTGTTCCGGGGCGTCAAGATCCTCAACACAGTGCAGGAAGGCGGCCGATAGATGAGCGACGTGACACCGCAAGAGACCGTCGAGCGAACGCTGTCGTTGGCCGAAAAAGTCAACGACGTCAGCGGTTGCGTCGTCATCGCCGATGAGTCAAGCAGCGCCAACCTGCGGTGGGCGAACAACACGCTCACGACGAACGGGGTCACCCGCGGCCGCCAGCTGACCGTTGTCGTGACCGTCGACGGCGCGAAGGGTGTCGCCGCGGGGGTCGTGTCGCGCAGCGCCGTCCGGTCGGCCGAGCTCGAAGACTTGGTCGGCGCCGCGGTTTCGGCGGCCCGCGATAACACGCCGGCGCAAGACGCCGGTCCGCTGGTCGAGTCGCGGCCGTCAAGCATATCGTGGGACGATGATCCAGCGGAGACTTCTGGCGTGGTCTTCGCCGACTTCACCCGCGCGCTTGGCGACGAGCTGTCGTGCGCCGAACGCGACAAGCGATTGCTCTTCGGTTACGCCGAGCACAGCATGAACACGACGTACCTCGGTAGCTCGACGGGTCTGCGGTTGCGCCACGACCAACCGACCGGGCAGCTCGAGATGAACGCGAAGTCGCCCGACTTCGCGCGCTCCGCGTGGGGCGGCGCCTCGACTAGCGACTTCACCGACGTCGATGTCGCGGGCTTGCACGCCGACCTCGCCCAGCGACTGCAATGGGCCGAGCGCCGGATCGACCTGCCACCCGGGCGCTACGACACCGTGCTGCCGCCGACGGCCGTGGCCGACCTGATGATCTACCTGTACTGGTCGGCAGGCGCGCGCGACGCCCATGACGGTCGCACCGTGTTCAGCAAGGCAGGCGGCGGCACCCGGGTCGGCGACACGTTGACGTCGTCCGACATCACATTGCGCAGCGACCCGACCGCACCCCAACTTGAGTGCGGTCCGTTCGTCGTCGCACACACCTCGAGCGCGGAAAGCTCGGTGTTCGACAACGGACTCGCGTTGCAACCGACCAACTGGATCGAATCCGGCAAGCTCGCGTCGCTGATTCAGACCCGGTACTCGGCGAGTCTCACCGGGTTGCCGGTGACGCCGCCGATCGACAACCTGATCCTTGAGCGAGCCGGTGGCGGACCAAGCCTCGACGACATGGTGGCAGCGAGCACCCGAAGCCTTCTGGTGACCTGTCTTTGGTACATCCGCGAGGTCGATCCGCAGACATTGCTGCTCACCGGTTTAACCCGTGACGGCGTTTACCTCGTCGAGGGCGGCGAGGTGGTTGGCGCGGTCAACAACTTCCGGTTCAACGAAAGCCCAGTCGACCTGTTGCGGCGGGCCACCGATGTCGGCGATACCGTGCGCTGCCTGCCGCGGGAGTGGAACGACTACTTCACCCGCACCGCCATGCCGACGATGCGGGTGCCCGACTTCAACATGAGCACTGTCTCGCAAGCGTCCTGAGATCGCGGCCGGCCGTCACGCGTCTTCGAGCCGGAAACCGATCTTCATCGACACTTGGAAGTGCTCAACGTCCCCATCGACGACGTGACCTCGGATCTGGGTGACCTCAAACCAATCAAGATGG
This sequence comes from Acidothermaceae bacterium, assembly GCA_025934355.1. Classification (GTDB taxonomy): domain Bacteria; phylum Actinomycetota; class Actinomycetes; order Acidothermales; family Acidothermaceae; genus JAICLV01. The sequence continues at coordinate 5,056 of JAICYF010000083.1, read as the reverse complement.
CGGATCGTCTGTGCGGCCCGGCCCACGCCGTTTCGCACCGCTTGCTGCACGCTTTCGGTCGACGTGCCGACGATCTCGGTCACCCGGTACGTGCGATCGCTCATTTGTCGCTCCTGATGGCTGACCTGCCCGCGACCAGCTCGCGGGCTCTCCGCGTAACGTAGAGGAATGGCAACCGCCGGTGGGCGCCGCGACGCGCAGGTGCAGCTCGTGACGACCGCCCGTCGACCACACTCCGAGGAGGTCTCGGGGCGCGCGCGACGGTACCTGATCTCGATGGGCATCCGCACCGCTTGCCTGGTACTCGCCATCTTCGTGCTGCACGGCTGGCTGCGGGCGGTCGCGATCGTGGCCGCCCTCGTGCTGCCATGGTTGGCCGTCGTGCTCGCGAACGCCGGGCCGGTGATCGGTGAAGAGGAACCAGAGTTCGTCAGCGTCTCGCGGCCGGAGATTGAGCAAGGCAAGTCGGACGACGAGAAGCGGCCGGAACCCTCGGCGTCCAGTGAAGGCGCGGCCCGCCGCGAGCAGGTTTGAGCACAAGGGAAACGATGACCGACTTATTGCCCCACGCCCGCAGCGTCGAGCCCGAGCTGCCGCCCGACTGGGCCGCCCAAGTGCGCGCGCTGGCCGAGCGGAGAAACGCGGTCATCCTCGCGCACAACTACCAAGTGCCTGAAGTGCAGGACGTCGCCGACCACGTCGGCGATTCCCTCGCGCTTTCGCGCGTGGCAGCCGCGAGCGACGCCGACGTCATCGTGTTTTGCGGCGTCCACTTCATGGCCGAGACCGCGAAAATCCTTGCGCCCACGAAGAAAGTCCTCATTCCCGACCTCGACGCCGGCTGTTCGTTGGCCGCAAGCATCGATGTCTCGGATGTCGTTGCCTGGAAACGCGACCACCCCGGCGGCGTCGTCGTGGCGTACGTGAACACGTCGGCGGCCGTGAAAGCGGAGGTCGACGTGTGCTGCACGTCGTCCAACGCGGCCGACGTCGTGCGGTCGATTGCGGCCGACAAGGAGATTTTCTTTCTCCCCGACCAATTCTTGGGTGCGCACGTCAGCCGGGTCACCGGTCGTGACATGGACGTGTGGGCCGGCGAGTGCCATGTGCACGCCGAGATCTCGCCGTCCGCGCTGCGAGAGACGTTGGCGGCCAATCCCGACGCGGACCTGCTCGTGCATCCGGAATGCGGTTGCACGACCACCGCGCTCTACCTGACCTCGACCGGCGACTTGCCCGCCGATCGCACCCGCGTGCTGTCAACCGGAGGAATGGTCGAGTACGCAAAGGCGACGACCGCGTCGCGGGTCTTGGTGGCCACAGAGACGGGCATTCTGCATCAACTTCGTCAGCTGGCCGGCGACACCGAGTTTGTGCCCGTGTCCGGGCGGGCGGTGTGCCCGTACATGAAGATGATCACGCCCGCGAAGCTGCTGCGCACCTTGCGCGACGACGTTTTCGAGGTGGACGTCGCGCCCGAGATCGCCGAACGCGCCCGGGCGTCGGTTGAGCGGATGATCGCCATCGGCAACCCGTCGCGCGGCGGCGAGTAGCACACCGGGCAACCCGTCGGGCGGCAGCAGGCAACCCGACGTGCGGCGCCAGGCAAGCCGACGAGCGGCGGCAGCGCGCGCCCCGCGCCGTCCAAGCCCTGGTGATTAACCGATGATCAACGGGTAAATGGTCGCCATCGTCTCTCACAACGAGGTGGGACCGCATGGCTACAGCGCACGCGCCGTCAACTTCGGCGGGCAGCATTCGAAGCTTGATTCCGGCCCGGCTCGACCGCTTGAGCTGGTCGAAATTCCACACCCGCCTGGTGATCGCGCTCGGCGTCGCTTGGGTGCTCGACGGCCTTGAAATCACCATCGCGGCCGCCGTCGGATCGGAACTGACCAAGCCGGCGGCCCTTGGCATGTCGTCTGGAGCTGTCGGGGACATCGCGACCTGGTACCTCGTCGGCGAGGTCATCGGCGCGATCTTTTTCGGCTATCTCTCCGACCGACTTGGTCGGCGGAACTTGTTCACCATCACGCTCGGCGTCTATCTCGTCGGCAGCGCGCTGACCGCCACGGCGTGGAGCGGCAGCGCTGGCGGGTCGTCGTGGTTGTACCTCACCCGCGTCATCGCAGGCATGGGAATTGGCGGCGAGTACGCGGCAATCAACTCGGCGATCGACGAGTTGATCCCTGCCCACTACCGCGGGCGCGTCGACATCGCTGTCAACGGCACCTATTGGGCTGGCTCGATCCTCGGCACGCTCGGCTCGCTCGTTTTGCTCAACCACGTGGCCGACAACTGGGGCTGGCGCATCGCGTTCCTGATCGGGCCGGTGCTTGCGCTCGTCATCATCTTCGTCCGCAAGAACTTGCCCGAAAGCCCGCGCTGGCTGGTCATGCACGGCCGCGAGCGCGAAGCCGAAGAGCAGATGGACCGCATCGAAAAGTGGAGCGGCGAGCGAGCACAACTCGATGAACTCGACGACACCAAGGCGATAGAGGTCAAGCCGTCGCAACCGTTCAACCCGTGGACGCTGCTGGTGTTGTTGTTCCGGCGCTACCCGTCGAGGTCGACCCTCGGCGCCAGCCTGATGATCACCCAGTCTTTTCTGTACAACGCGATCTTTTTCACCTACACCCTCGTCCTGACGAAGGTGTACGGCGTCAATCCGAAGTCGGCGCCGTGGTATCTCATCGCGTTTGCGGCGGGCAACCTGATCGGTCCCCTCACGATCGGCCGGCTGTTCGACACGTGGGGCCGAAAGACGATGATCGCCGGCACCTACATCTTGTCTGGCGTGCTGCTGGCGATCAGCGCGGAACTCTTCCGGGAGGGCCATCTCAACGCGACGACGCAGACGATCTGGTGGGCGGTGATTTTCTTCTTCGCCTCGTCCGGCGCCAGCGCGGCGTACCTGACGGTCAGCGAGATCTTCCCTTTGGAAATCCGTGCCCAGGCAATCGCCATCTTCTTCGCGATCGCGCAAGCTTTCGGGCTTTGGGGCCCGCACATCTACGGCCACCTGATCGGCGACGGCACCGACCACTTCAAGCTGTTCGTCGCGTACCTCATTGGCGCAGGTGTGATGGTGGCCGGCGGCATCGTGGAAATCTTCCTCGGCGTCGCGGCCGAGCGTCGGTCGCTCGAGGAGGTGGCGAGCCCCATCGGCATGGTGCCGCGGATCCCCGAGTTCGGTTCGGGCGGGTACGGGCCGCGCCGCCCGCGCGGCCCGGAGACTCCGCCGCCATACCCGGCGGGGTGAGGCTACTGGCCTTGGTCGACAGGAGGTTTGTAGCCCGCCACGCTCGGGTCTTTGCCTAGACACTGGTAAAGCTGCTGGAGTTGGTAGTTGCTCGCGTGGTCGACCCGGTAGCGGACGTTGTTTTGCATCGTCGCGAGGTACTTGCTGTCGGTGACCAGCGGCTCGGGGCTGACGCCGGGCAAGTCCTTGCACGCGGCGTAAACGCGGGCGTGGTCGGCCTGGGTGGCGTCGGGTTTGAACACCACCACCACTTCCTGCAGGCTCAGGCTGGCTGTCTGGCGGCACCCGGAGACCAGTGCGGCGATCCCAGCCGTTGCAAGGATTGCCGCCGCCAGTCTCGTTCGCACGCGGTCAAGGGTACGTGGCGCGCAAGACCCCCGTGGCGGACCGCCCCCTGCGTCGTCCGATCATGGCAATGTGTCGTGTGACGATTAGGCAGGTCTAACCACCGGACGGCGAGAGGACAACCGTGTCGAGGCCGATCGAAGATTACGCACTCGTCGGCGACCTGCACACCGCGGCATTGATCAGCCGCGGCGGCGGCGTCGACTGGCTGTGCTTCCCGCGGTTCGACTCAGGCGCGTGCTTCGCGGCGATTCTCGGCGACGACGAGAACGGCCATTGGACGATCGCGCCGCAGTCGGGTGGCGACGCCACCGCACGCCGCTACCGGGACGGCACCTTGGTGCTCGAGTCTGAGTGGACAACGCCCGACGGCGTCGTTCGGGTGATCGACTTCATGCCGCCGCGCGACGACCTGCCCGACCTGGTCCGGATCGTCGAGGGGATCTCGGGCGCCGTGCCGATGCGCAGCACCCTGCGAATCCGCTTCGACTACGGACACATCACGCCGTGGGTGAGACGCGTTGACGGTGAACTGTGCGCCGTCGGTGGGCCAGACGCGCTGTGGCTTCGATCGGACGTCGAGCCAAGAGGCGTCGACAAGACGACGGTGTCGGAGTTCACGGTCGGGGCGGGCGATCGCGTCGCCTTCGCGTTGACCTGGAGCGCCTCGCACCTGCCGAAGCCGCGGTCGGTTGATCCGGTGAAGGCCCTCGACCAAACGGAGACATTCTGGCGGCGGTGGATTTCCAAGGCCAACGTCGACGGACCGTACACCGAGGCGGTCAGCCGCTCACTGATCACGCTGAAAGCACTGACGTATCGACCGACGGGCGGCATCGCGGCAGCCGCCACAACCTCGCTGCCAGAGCAGCTCGGAGGAAATCGCAACTGGGACTACCGGTACTGCTGGTTGCGCGACGCGACGATGACGCTGCATGCGTTGCTCAGCGGCGGCTACCACGAGGAGGCAAAAGCCTGGCGCGAGTGGCTGGTGCGCGCGGTCGCCGGCGATCCCAAGGACATGCAAATCATGTACGGCCTCGACGGCAGCAGACGGCTCGTCGAATTCGACCTGCCATGGCTCTCGGGATACGCGAATTCGCGGCCGGTGCGGGTGGGAAACGCGGCGAGCGAGCAGGTGCAGCTCGACGTCTACGGCGAGGTGATGGACGCCCTTGAGTTGTCGCGCGCAGCCGGATTGGCGGTCAACGAGGACGTCTGGTCGTTCCAGCAGATCATCATGGATTACCTCGAAGGGCATTGGGCCGACCCCGACAACGGCATCTGGGAGATTCGCGGCGACCGACAGCACTTCACGCATTCGAAGGTGATGTGCTGGGTGGCCGTCGATCGGGCGATCCGTGGTGTGGAGCAATGGGGCCTCAACGGCCCGCTCGACAGATGGAAAGCAACCCGCGACGCGATCCGAGCGGACGTTCTCGAACACGG
>JAICYF010000055.1 GCA_025934355.1 Acidothermaceae bacterium | reverse complement strand
GCGGTCGAATGGTTCTTTGGCAAGGGTGCGAAAATCGGCGAGCTTCGCGGTCGTGTTCACGACAAGGCTGGACGACGTGTGCTCGCCACCTATCACCCGTCGGCGGCGATTAGATTCGGCCCGCGAGGTATGCCGCGCGCGGCATTGCGAGAGGATCTCGCGACAGCAGCGGCAGACCCGCTGGTCGCCGCAGCGTGGGAGGTGAGCAGGTGAGCGTGGAGATCGCGGTTCCGACGGCGGACGACATGCGCGACCTCGGCGAGCGGCTCGCGACGCTGTTGCGCGCCGGTGATCTCGTCGTCCTCACCGGTGCTCTTGGGGCCGGCAAAACGACGCTGGCACAAGGAATCGGCGCTGGCCTGAAGGTGCGCGGGTCGGTCACCTCACCGACGTTCGTCATCTCGAGGGTGCATCCCTCGCTCGCCGGCGGGCCACCGCTCGTGCATGTCGACGCCTACCGCATCGGCGGCCGCCTAGAGGTCGACGACCTCGATCTCGACGCCTCGGTTGAAGACTCGGTCACGTTGGTGGAGTGGGGCGAGGGCCTCGTCGAGGAGTTGGCCGCGAACCGGCTTGAGGTCGAGATCGCGCGGGCGGACGGCAGCGGGGGCAGCGAGGGGGACGCTCGTCGGGTGCGGGTGAGCGCCCACGGTCCGCGTTGGGCGTCGGTCGATCTTGACGCGGTCGCAAAGTAGGCCGGCACAGCGCTCCCGCTAGGCTCGGAGCCGTGCTGCTCGCCTTTGACACCGCGACGCCGGCGGTCACCGTCGCTGTGCGTGATGATCACCGGGTGCGCGCCGAGCGCGCAGTTGTCGACGCGCGCCGGCACGGCGAATTGCTGGGTCCGGGCATCGGGCAGGTGCTGGCCGAAGCCGGTGTCTCGCCGTCCGACCTGACGAAGATCGCGGTCGGGGTCGGGCCTGGCCCGTTCACCGGGCTTCGGGTCGGCCTCGTCACAGCCCGGGCGATGGCTGACGCGCTTGGCATTCCGGTGGTTGGCGTCTGCACGCTCGACGTCCTCGCGGCCGATGTCGTGTGCGGGGCGCCGTTTCTGGTCGCCACCGACGCACGTCGACGCGAGGTCTATTGGGCCACCTATGACGAGAAGGGCCTCCGCACTGATGGCCCGCACGTCGGTCGACCCGCCGAACTCGTCTGGAGCGGCCTGGCCTTTGGCGCGGGCGCGTTGCAGTATCACGACGTCTTCAAGTCGGCACACGGGCCGCATTTCCCAAGCGCCGCAACGCTTTGCGCGCTGGTTGCAGAGGGTCGGGTCACGATTCTCGAACCTCAGCCGCTGTATCTGCGCCGTCCAGACGCGGTCGAACCTGGCGCCCGCAAGGCGGTGACGCCAGCATGAGCGCGGTTGATGTCACGCGCTCGAGCACGGTCGCGCTTCGCCCGATGCGATGGTGGGACATCGAGCCGGTCATGGAGATCGAGCACGATCTGTTCGGTGACGAGAGCTGGACCGTGGCGATGTTCTGGTCAGAGTTGTCGGAGCACGACACCAGGCACTACCTCGTCGTCGAAGACCGCGCCGAAATCATCGGCTACGCCGGACTTTGTGCCTATCCAGAAGAGTCGTTTGTGCAGACGATCGCAGTGCGCCGCAACCGGCAGGGTGAAGGTCTTGGCGCCAGACTGTTGACCGCGCTCATCGAGGAGGCTCGCCGCCGCAGCGAGCCGATGGTCGGTCTCGAAGTTCGCGCCGACAACCCGATAGCGAAAGCAATGTACTTGCGGTTCGGGTTTGAGCAGGTCGGAATCCGGAAGGGCTACTACCAGCCGAGCAACACCGACGCGGTGCTGATGGTGCTGAACCTCAACGGCGTCAACCCCGCAGACTGGGCAGGCAATGGCTGACGAACCTCTGGTGCTCGGCATCGAGACGTCGTGCGACGAGACGGGCGTCGGTATCGTGCGCGGAACCACTTTGCTGGCAAACGAAATCGCGTCAAGTGTCGACGAGCACGCGCGCTTTGGCGGCGTCGTGCCTGAGGTCGCGAGCCGTGCTCATCTCGAAGCGATGGTGCCGACGATGCGCCGCGCCCTCGAGAAGGCTGGGATTTCGTTGTCGGACGTCGACGCGCTCGCGGTGACGGCTGGTCCGGGTCTCGCCGGCGCGCTGCTGGTAGGGGTGGCGGCGGCCAAGGCCTACGCGCTCGCGCTCGACAAGCCGCTGTATGGGGTCAATCACTTGTCCGCGCACGTCGCCGTTGACGTGTTGGAGCATGGCGCGCTGCCCCAACCTTGTGTCGCGCTCTTGGTTTCCGGTGGCCATTCGTCGCTGCTGCTGGTTCCCGATGTCACCAATGACGTCAAGCCGCTCGGCTCAACCGTCGACGACGCTGCAGGCGAGGCTTTCGACAAGGTCGCGCGGGTACTCGGCCTTCCGTTCCCGGGTGGCCCGCACATCGACCGGGTCGCGCGCGAGGGTGACGCCGCGTTCGCGACCTTCCCGCGCGGCAAAGCAGACGACGGCACCCTCGACTTTTCTTTCTCTGGCTTGAAAACCGCGGTAGCGCGTTGGATCGAAGCTCGCGAGCGTGCTGGCGAGCCGGTGCCGGTCGCCGACGTCGCCGCGTCGTTCCAGGAAGCGGTTGCCGACGTGTTGACCGCGAAGGCCATCACCGCGTGTCGAGAGCACGGCGTCGACAACCTGCTTATAGGTGGTGGCGTCGCCGCGAACTCACGATTGCGCGTGCTGGCCCAAGAACGATGCGACAAAGCGGGCATCACCTTGCGGGTGCCGCGGCCGGGCTTGTGCACCGACAACGGCGCCATGGTCGCCGCGTTGGGCGCGCAGCTCGTCGACGCCGGGCGCCGTCCCTCCGCGCTTGACCTACCGGCCGACTCATCGTTGCCCATCACGGAGGTGCTGGTGTGATCGCGAGAATGTGGGAGGCCCACATCAACGCGGGTCAGCTCGATCAGTTCTGCGAGTGGACACGGCGTGAGGCGTGGCCGCAATTCGCTGCTGCTAAGGGTTTTCAAGGCGGCGAGCTTTACCAGTCTGACGAGCAACACAGCGCGGTGGTCATCACCCGATGGAGCGATGCCGACGCGCTGGCCCAGGGCAACAACTGGTTCGACCTCGGTGCCGAGCGTTTCACGGCGCGGGAGGCAAACGCCTGGGAGTTCACGCCGGTGTCGGTGAGTTGAACGCTCGTTAGTCTCCCTCGGCCGACAGGTTCGTGACGGATGCTGGGGTCTACCAACAGCAACGGTCAGCAACTGCCTGTCTCGGTGTCGTCGGCCTTCTCGTCTGCATGCATGTCGGACGTGTTGCCCGCTGTCGGCTCAGGTAACCGGCCGCGCGAGAATCACCCCACGTCGTCCGTTGAGCAAAGCCAGGACGACGACGGTGTGGTCACGGCCGTTTAGGCGCAGATCGCGGCGAAGTTGTTCAACGTCGACGGCGGATCCGCGTTTCATGATGGTGACCGCGCCGACCCCGCGCTCGTGCAGAGTTTGGCGCAGGCGCTTGACCGAGAACGGCATCACGTCGGTGATCTCAAACGCGCGGGCGAACGGCGTCGCGACATTGATGTCGCTGGTGATGTAGGCGGTCGTCGCGTCCAGGAGGCCGCCGTTCACCTGCTTTGCGGCGGCCCCGACGAGATGCGCCCGCACCACAGCGGGGTCTGGCTCGTAAAGAAACCGCGCGGGCGCGAGCACCTCGGCAGGCGTCTCGTCGGCGTCGGTGAGTGTTTCGCCGCCTGGCAGCAAGGTCGCGCGGCGCCGCACGTCGCGTGTGGCGAGATCACTCGCCCACAGCACGGCTTCTTTGAGATCGCCGCCGAACGACACCCACTCGGCTTCGACGCCAGGCGGCACGATGTGGTGCGGAATGCCCGGTGCCATCTTCGCTGCGCCAGGTTTGGAGGCCAGCAGGTGTCGCACGAATGTCCAGGCTGGCGTGACGGCGTTGACGTCGAAGACCCTACGGCCGTCGCGGCGGCGCGCCGGGTCGATGAAGACCGCGTCGAATGAATTCACGTCTAGTGTCTCGACATCGAGACACTCAACCGCGGCGTCCAGCTGCACCGCTTCAATATTGGCGCGGGCCGCCTCGACGGTCATCGCGTCGTTGTCGAACCCGGTGACCGCGCAGCCCGCGGCCGACAGGGCCTGAAGGTCGCCGCCAATGCCACAGCACAGGTCGGCGACATTGGCCGGGCGGCTGAGTCGCCCGCTCAACGCCGCGAAGCGGCCGGCGCGGTGCGCTGCGACCTCAGCGCGGGTGGCTTGCTCCAAGCCGTCGGGCGTGAACCACATCCGCTCGGCGGCGGCCCCGAACTTCGCGCGGGCCCGGCGGCGCAGTTGCGCTTGGGTCAGCGCGGCGCTGGCGAGTTCGGGCGTGAGCCCAGGCACCTCCCGACGGACGTCGGTCGCCACGACGAGCGGGTCGACGCCCGCGTCGAAGGCCGCCACCGCGCGCTCGAGCGCCTGGGCGCCGGGCCCCAGGCGCAGGCTGCGGAAGATCTCGACGTCCACAGCCGCGAGACTCTCACAGCGTTCGGCGGCGCGAGGCACGCCGCCTGGCACTCGGGTTGACGGAGTGCTAACTCCGGCATAGTCTTCGACCTAGTGGTTGGCACTCTCGCTTCGGGTTTGCCAGCTCAGTTGCTTCGGCGCGCTCCGTTCGGCCCGACCCCCGCGACGGCGGGCCGGCGACCTGCCCGCCGACCTATGTCCACGACAGTCCGACACACAAGGAGGGGGAGTCACAAAGTGACGACCGCCACCAGCTCCAAGGTCTCGATCCGGCCGCTCGAGGACCGCATCGTCGTCCAGGCCGTTGAGGCCGAGACGACCACGGCGTCCGGCCTGGTCATTCCCGACACCGCCAAGGAGAAGCCGCAGGAAGGCATCGTCCTGGCAATCGGCCCGGGCCGCTTCGAAGACGGCAAGCGCGTTCCGCTCGACGTCAAGGAAGGCGACCGCGTCCTGTACAGCAAGTACGGCGGCACCGAGGTCAAGTACAACAACGAGGAGTACCTCGTGCTCTCGGCCCGCGACGTCCTCGCGGTCATCGAGAAGTAAGCACCAGCAGCCAAGCCGCCGCCCCGGTCCGACTCGTCGGTCCGGGGCGGCGTCCATGACAGACCCCGCGACTCATGACAGACCCGCTTCGGAAGGATCGCTCGCGAGATGCCCAAGATCCTGCAATACGACCAGGACGCCAGGCAGTCCCTTCAGCGCGGTGTTGACGCGCTGGCCAACGCCGTCAAGGTGACCCTCGGCCCGAAGGGCCGCAACGTGCTGCTCGCCTCCGGCAGTCGCCAGGCGACCATCACCAACGACGGCGTGACCATCGCGCGGGAGATTCAGCTCGACGACCCAAACGAGAACCTCGGCGCTCAGCTGGCGAAAGAAGTCGCCACCAAGACCAACGACGTCGCGGGCGACGGCACCACCACCGCCACCGTGCTCGCCCAGGCCATGGTGCGCGAAGGTCTTCGCAATGTGAGCGCCGGCGCGAATCCGATGGCTCTGAAGAAGGGCATCGACGCCGCGGTTGACGCCGTCTCCGACCGGTTGCTTGCCGTCGCGCGGGAGGTCGTGAGCAAGGACGACGTGGCGAACGTGGGGGCCGTCTCCGCACAAGACCGCACCATCGGCTCGTTGATCGCCGACGCGTTCGACAAGGTGGGCAAGGACGGCGTCATCACCGTCGAGGAAGCGACCACGATGACGACTGAGCTGGAGTTCACCGAAGGGCTGCAGTTCGACAAGGGCTATGTCTCGCCGTACTTCGTCACCGACACCGAGCGCATGGAGGCGGTGCTCGACGATCCGCAAATCTTGCTGCACGAAGGCAAAATCGGTGCGATCGCCGAACTGCTGCCGCTGCTGGAGAAGGTCGCTCAGGCCGGCAAGCCGTTGCTCATCGTCGCTGAGGACGTCGACGGCGAGGCGCTCTCGACGCTTGTCGTCAACCGGATCCGCGGCACGTTCGCCTCGGTTGCGGTCAAGGCGCCCGGATTCGGCGACCGACGCAAGGCGATGCTGCAAGACATGGCGATCCTGACCGGTGGCCAGGTGGTCTCGAGCGACGTCGGCCTGAAGCTCGACGAGATCGGCCTTGAGGTGCTGGGCACCGCCCGCCGGGTCACCGTCACCAAGGACGACACGACAATCGTCGACGGCGGCGGCACCACCGAGTCGGTCGACGACCGGGTGCGGCAGATCAAGGCCGAGATCGAGCGCACCGACTCCGAGTGGGACCGCGAGAAGCTGCAGGAGCGGCTGGCCAAGCTGGCCGGTGGCGTCGCGGTGATCCGGGTCGGCGCGGCCACCGAGCTTGAGCTGAAGGAAAAGAAGCACCGGCTCGAAGACGCGATCTCGGCCACGCGGGCGGCGGTCGAGGAGGGCATCGTCGCCGGGGGCGGCTCCGCCTTGGTGCACGCCGCGACCGCGGTCGACCAGCTGTTGTCGAGTGGCAAACTCACCGGTGACGAGGCGATTGGCGCGACGATCGTGCGCAAGGCGCTGGTCGAGCCGCTGCGCTGGATCGCCGAGAACGCCGGACACGAGGGCCACGTCGTCGTCGACCGCGTCGCGTCGTCCGAAATGAACAACGGACTCAACGCCGCGACCGGCGAGTATGTCGACCTGCTCGCGGCTGGCGTCATCGACCCGGTCAAGGTCACCCGGTCGGCGCTCGCCAATGCGGCGTCGATCGCCGGCCTGCTGCTCACCACCGAGACGCTCGTCGTCGAAAAGCCGAAAGACGAGTCGGACGACGCGGGGCATGGCGGCGGTCACGGTCATGGGCACAGCCACAGCCATGGCGGGCACAGCCACAGCCACTAGGAGCTGTTGCTCGTTCATACCCCCGGCGAATGTCGGCGCGAGCGCGAGTCAGGGCCCCGTTTCGTGCCGACAAATCCGCCGACGTTTCCGGCGCAGCTAGCAACTCTGCATGGTCGTTTTCGGGGCTCGCGCTGCAGGCGTATGCGTTGGCAGTGAGCGGGCGATGCTCTCTCGACGTCGCCACCGCTCGGCCGCAGCTGAGACCGCGCGAATGCGTTCGTTCTCAGCCGCGGTGCACCACAACAGTCCTAACCTCATCGCCGGCAGGTCGGTGATCGGGATCATGACAACGTCGTCGCGCCCGAGTCGTTCTCGCATCCGGTCGACCGTCACATGCACGGTCGCCCCGCGCGCGGCCGCGGCGAGCGCCTCTTGCCACGTGTTGACCGGACGGGTGCGAACCGGCTCGCCCGTGCTCGTGACGAGAGGGAAGAAAGGGCGGCTCAACTGTGCGGAGAAACTCGGCAGATCATTCACGTCGTACGCCGCGACATCGTCAAAGCGCACCTCTGCTCGAGCGGCGAGCGGGTGACCTACCGCGACGAGTGCTGACATCGGATAGCTGCCAACCGCGGCGCCCTGGGTTAGGTCTGGTTGGTCGAACACCAGCCAATGCAGCAACACATCCACGCTGCCATCTCGCAACGCCGCCAGCGGATCGTGCGAGGGCACCTCGCGCAAGGTGACGTCGACGTCGGGTTCGGTCCGATCCAGCTCGCGGACGATCCCGTTGAGTTCTTCGCCCGCCGTCGTCGCTGTGAAGCCGATCACGACGTGGCCCTGCGGGGCGCGGGCTGATGCCCGCGCTGCCTCGAGCGTCTCATTCATCAGCGCGTACGCCGACTCAAGGCCGGACCGCAATTGGACGCCGAGAGCCGTGACTCTCACCGTGCGACTAGTTCGCTCGAACAACTGGCCGCCAACTGCGCGCTCGAGCGACTGAATCCTTTGGGTCACTCTCGCCGGAGACACGTGGAGACGGCGGGCCGTCTTGCCGAAATGTAGCTCTTCGGCCAGCGCAAGAAACGCCTCGATATCGCCGAGCTCGACGTTCACGCCCTCACTCTCTCACATCGTTGAGCGGGCCTGAACTGTCGTTTTGCGATTGGCCATTGATTGCCGCAGAGGTGTTTCGCAGCATTGGCACAGTCAACTTTCGCGAAACGAGGTGTCGCTGATGTCTTCAATCACCGAGGCGTCTGCCCCGGCCTGGCCTGTGGCGGAGCCGGTGTGCTTCTTCTCGGACGACGCCCGGCTCGCCGGGAATCTCTATTACCCGGTTGATGGGCCGGCGGGCCGCCGGCCAGCGATTGTGGTCACCGGCACCTGGACCAGCGTGAAAGAACAGATGGCAAATCGGTACGCCGCGCAGCTCGCGCGCCGCGGCTTGATAGCGCTGTCGTTCGACTTCGCCGGCTTCGGGATGTCGGGTGGTGAACTGCGGGAAGTTGAGTCCGCAGAACGCAAGGCGCGCGACATTCGCAATGCCGTTTCTTTCCTGGCTAACCATCTTGCAGTGAACGGCGAGCAAATTGGTGCGCTTGCGGTCTGCGCCAGTGCGATGTATGCAGCTCTCGCGGCGACCATGGACGACCGGATCCGATCCCTGGCGCTCGTTGCACCCTGGCTGCATGACGCGCTGCTTGTCGAAGAGGTCTACGGCGGAGCCGTCGGCGTCCGCGAAAGGCTGCGTGCGGCAGACAAGGCCGCTGCCCGCTATCAGCGCACAGGCGTCGTCGAGTACGTGCCGGTCGTCGATCCTGACGATCCACGCGCGGCGATGTCGATGGCGGCCGACTTCTACCTCGACCCCGCCAGGGGAAAGCTGCCGGAATGGCCGAACCGATTCGCGGTGATGGCATGGCGGGAATGGCTCATGTTCGATGCGATTGCGCTTGCCGACCGCATCCGGAAACCGACTCTCATCGTCCACAGCGAGACCGCCGCGATTCCCGACGGCGCAAGACGGTTCTACGCGGCTTTGCGTCGGCCAAAGCGGCTCGTCTGGCAGCGCGGCACCCAGTTCGACTTCTACGACGATCCCGACACCGTGGATCAGGCGGTCGCGCACGCGGCCGACCACTTTCAGCACACCCTCGACGCGAGCGTCGCCGACTATTCGGAGGAACAATGACCGCCATCCAGGAAGCGCCAACCATTGAGTCTCGCGCCCGTCGCGTCGAGGACCGCTTGGACGTGATCGATGCGACCTCCAGGTTGTGCGTGCTGATCGACGCACGTGACTGGGATGGCGTCGAGCGGCTCTTCGCAGAGCAAGTCGACTTGGATTACACCGCGCTCAATGGCGGCGAAGCCCAAACAGTGCGGCCAGCCGACATCGTCGCCGGCTGGCGAGCGGCGCTTGAGCCACTTGCCACCACGCAACATCTGCTGGGCAATCACCTGATCGAGGTTCTTGGCGACGAGGCCACCTGTGTCGCGAACGTGCAAGGAACACATTCGTCGCCCTGCCGAACGGGCAGTCCGCTGTGGGTCGTCGGCGGCCGCTACGACTTCCGGTTGCGGCGTGGGCCGAGCGGCTGGCGGATCACGGCGATGAAGTTGTCGGTGCAGTGGGCGAGCGGAAACCGGAACATCATGCTCGGCAAGTCTTGACCTGAGCACGTGTTCGGGGCGGCGTCAGGGCAAGCGCGGCCCCGCACGCGCCGGCCCTGGATACAATCTGCGCGACCGTCGGTCGCCTCACGAGATACCTTGCGAGTGCCGGGCGGCCGGTTCGTATCGTCGGAGGGCAACACAAACGGTCGATTTCGAAATGTGCGGCAAGTGGGTGTCGTCAGGCAGTACCCTCCACACGGACCTGACGTAAGCCCAGATTTGGCTAGTGTCCTTAGCGAAATATCGTTGTTCGTGGAATTACTCATGTGAGGTCGTATGGCTCGACGTCGACGCTGCGGTCGGTGTATCAAATGACCGTGGGGATTTGGGTGCTGTCCATCCTGCTCGTCGCCGAGTTCGTGATGGCGCCGATCAATTTGTGGACCGGCCGGACGATGGTCAACTTCACCAAGTTCACCGGTTATGGCCCGCAGATCGCGAGGCTGGGGTTCGCGCCGGTCAAGTTGCTCGCCGCAGTGCTGGTTGCGGTCGGGCTGGCGGCACGCTTCGCCGGTGTCGCAGGGGCAGCGCTGACCAGTGCGATCTGCGTTGTCTATCTCGTTCGGCTAACCGGGCGCGGCCGGCGTGATCGCGCGGGCATCATCGGTTTTGTCATCTTCGGCCTGTGGGCCGTCGCTTTGCTGATTCTCCAGTTAGCGCGATAGCGAAAGGCACATCATGGAAATTGCGCGTGGTCTCCGCCGCATCGGCGCCGACATCGTCAACAGTTACCTAGTCGTCGACGGCGACGATGTCACGGTCATCGACGCCGGGTTGCCGGGCTATTGGCGGTTACTCGAAGCCGAGCTCGCGGCCATCGGCAAGAGTCTGGACGACGTGCGCGCGCTCGTGCTGACCCACGGCGACACCGACCACATTGGGTTCGCGGCGCGTCTCTACAAGGAAAAGGGGATCGCCGCCTACGTTCACACCGCCGATGTGGAGCGCGCTCGGCTGCAGGTCAAGAAGCCTAACTCTGGCTGGGGCCCGGTGAAGGTGAAGCCTTTCGCGGGATTCATGTTGTACTCCACACGCCACGGTGGCCTGCGCATCAAGCCAGCCGAGCGATTGCAGACCTTCAGTGACGGCGACGTGCTCGACATACCTGGCAAGCCGCGCATCATCCACACGCCGGGCCACACTCCGGGCAGTGTTTCGGTGCATGTTCCGATGGTCGACGCTGTCTTCATGGGCGACGGCATGACGACTCGTAACGTGCTGACCGGGGCGAGCGGTCCGCGGCCGGCGCCGTTCACGTTGCAGCCGGCCGAGGCGATCGCGTCGCTCGATCGCATCGAAGCCATCGACGCCACGTGGGTGCTCCCTGGGCATGGGCCGGCGTGGGACGGCGGGGTGCCCGAGGCGGTACGACTCATCCGCGACGCAGCGGTCGCGCAGGGTGGGTCGCAAGCGCAGTCGCCGCGAACCCAATGACATGACGCTGCCGATACCTGTCCGGCAAAGTCGCGCCAGCGAGTCGCCGAATCCGCCCGCTCGCAACGGCTGGGACCCCGGCGACTGTCGGCGCGAGCGCGGCCATGCGGAAGGACGGATGTGCCTGTGACCCCGCGACTGTCGGCGCGAGCGCGAGTCAGGACCCCGTTTCCTGCCGACAAATCCGCCGGCAGAAGAGAAGAACCCCCGCCGGCGGGGTGGCCGAGCCTGAAATCGCCTTCGACGAGACCGGCGCCGGCGGAGCCGTTCAGCCTGCAGGCCGGTCGGTTACGCCGAATGGCCCAGCGTCCGCGCCCGCGGCTGGCCGACGTCATACAACACGGGTGGCCCGTTTGCGCTGCCCAAGCGGCGCGGCGATCGCGATTCGCACCTTCGCGTAGCGCTCGCTGAAGTAGCCTCCGCGAGAGGGCTTGCCAACGCGCGGCCACGAAGATGTTCGCGAGGAGTGCGTCCGGATGAACGGCGAGACCGACACGGCCGCAGCGCCCGCGCCAGCCACACCTCCCACGCCCGCCACACCACCCACACCAGCGACACCTCCCACACCAGCCGCACCGACCGCGCCCGCGTCGTCCGATGATCTTGCCAGCCTGCTGACCAAGGGTGAGCGGGCGACGTTCCATGGTCCGCCAGGCATGGCGATCACCGCGTTGGAACAGGCGGTCGAGTTGGCGACCGCGAACGATCGCACCGCCGAGGCGACCGCTGCGAGTTGGCTGCTCGGCGTCGCGCACGCGGCTCGCGGCCGGTTCGGCACCGCACTCGGCTTGCTTGGCGGCGTGATGGGTCCGCTGCGTGCTGCCGTCGCCGGCGAGGAGACCGCGCCCGAGCTGCGGTTGTTCGGCGCGTTGGCGGCAGCCACCGTGGCGAGCGTTCACCGCCAACTCGGCAGGCACACCACCGCCTGGGATTTTGACGCGCTCGGGCTCACCGCGGCCGACGCGATTCCCGGCCTCGACGAAGCCGTGTTCGACTGCCGCCTTGGCCTTGCCGCCGACGCGGTCGGCCTCGGCGAGCGGGACATCGCGGCGACCGAACTTGGTGTCGCAGCAGGCATCGTCGAAGCGCACGCCGACTGGTGGCGGCAGCGGGTGCGCCTCGACTGGGTCCGGGCGGAGATCGCGCTGCTTGAGGAGAACCCGGCGGCCGCCCAGGAGGCGGCCAGCGAGGCGATCGACCGAGCGGAGCTGGCCAAGGCGCCTCGGCACGTGGCGAAAGGGCTGCTGTTCCTCGGGGTCGCGCAGGCACAGTCAGGCTCGGCCGACTCCTTGACCACCCTGCGGCGGGCCGCGACGCTCGCCGAGCAGCTCGGCACGACGCCACTGATCTGGCCGGCGCGTGCCCTGATCGGCGCGATGTTGGTCGAGGAGGACCCGGCCACCAGCGCGCGCAGCCTGCAAGCTGCCCGATCTGCGGTGCTGACGATTGCGGGCGATCTTCCTGATGACGTCCGCGAAGAATGGCTAGTCCGTCCGGATATCGAGGCGTTACTTTCTGTTTAGCCGCCCTGCTTGTCCGAGATTGAGCTATTCGGCTTAACGTGGATGCCGCCGGATTGACGCATCTGCGGCTCATGGTCCCGGGAAACGGCGCCGATGACTCTCTCGTCGGCATCGAAGGGCCGGCAGGCAGGCACGTCGGGTCTCCCTAACGGATCCGACCGAATTGATCACGGAGACGGGCGAACCCTGGTGACAACGGTTCTGATCTGCGACGATCACCGACGCTTTCGCGATCAGCTGCGCCGCCACGTCGCGGCCGTGCCTGGCGTCGACCGGGTGACGACTGCTGACACGAGCGCCGAGGCGTTCAGCCGGTACGCCGCCGAGCGACCCGCGCTCGTGCTGCTGGACGTCGCGATGCCAGACCTCGGTGGACCGGAGACCGCGCGCCGTCTGGTCGCTGCCCATCCGGGCGCGAATGTGGTCATGCTGTCGTGCGGCAACGACCACGAGCAGCTCGCCGAGGCGCTCGCTGGTGGCGCCAGTGGATACCTCACGCAAGACGTCTCCGTCGAAGAGCTGTGCGCTGTTCTCGCGCACGTGGTCGACGCGAGCCCCCAGTCGAGACACTCCGCGCAGCCGGGGCCGACCGCGCATCACCCGCACGCGCCCGTCATCGACCCGCCGCTCACCGAGCGCGAGCGGCAGGTGCTCGACGGCATGAGCCGCGGCAAGACCAACAACGAGATCGGTCGCGAGCTGTTCTTGTCGGAAGACACCGTCAAGACGCACGCGCGGCGGCTGTTCCGCAAGCTTGGCGTCAACGACCGCGCGCAAGCGGTGGCGCTGGGCTTCCGCAGCGGCCTCGTGCGCTAGCGGCTAGCTCTCCTCCTCGCGGGCCGCCTCCAAGGTGGCGTCGGCGAATCCTTGCGCGTAATCCCAACTGACGTAGTCGGCCGGGTCGGGATCGAACGCCGGTTCGTGCACCCGAGTGCTGCCCACGTCGAGTAGGTGGCGCAGGTTGCCGCGAAGCAATTCCCAGCCGAAGTAGTGTTCGCAATCGCAGTCGGCGCAATCGACGACCAGGCCGCGAATGCCGCGGGGCTCAAGCAGCGTTTGGAACACCTCGAGGTCTTCGAGGTCGACGAGGATCTCCTCGCGATCTTCTGGACTGAGTGGCTCGCCGCTGCCCTCGTGCATCCTCGGAGCCTAACTCCGCCGCCCGCTAGCATGGTGTATCGCCCGCGCCCGGAGGATCTGTTGAGCGACCCGATCGAAGCCGTGCCCGAGAAGTTCGCCACCATCGGCCTCACCTACGACGACGTCTTGCTGCTGCCGGCCGCCTCCGACGTGATCCCGAGCGGCGTCGACACCACCACCCGGATCACCCGCAACATCTCGCTTCGGGTGCCGTTGCTGTCGAGCGCGATGGACACCGTCACCGAGGCCCGCATGGCGATCGCGATGGCCCGCCAGGGCGGCGTCGGTGTGCTGCACCGCAACCTCTCGATCGAGGAGCAGGCGGCTCAGGTCGATTTGGTGAAGCGTTCCGAGGCGGGAATGGTCACCAACCCGATCACCTGCTCGCCGGACGACACGATCGCGGACGTCGACCGGCTCTGCGGCAGATACCGCATCTCTGGCGCGCCGGTCGTTGACGAGAGCGGCGTGCTTGTCGGCATCGTCACCAACCGCGACATCCGCTTCGAGACTGATTTCTCGCAGCCCGTGCGCGACGTCATGACGCCGATGCCGCTCGTCACCGCGCCCGTCGGTCTGTCGGACGACGAAGCACTCGCACTGTTGCGGCGAAACAAGGTCGAAAAGCTGCCGCTGGTTGATGAGTCCGGTCGGCTGCGCGGCCTCATCACGGTGAAGGACTTCACCAAGCGCGACCAATTTCCCAACGCCAGCAAGGACAACGCGGGTCGGTTGCTCGTGGCGGCCGCGGTCGGCGTCGGTGAGGAGTCGTACAAGCGCGCCCGCACGCTCGTCGACGCTGGTGTCGACATCCTCGTCGTCGACACCGCGCACGGCCATTCCACTGCGGTGTTGGAGATGGTTTCGCGGCTCAAGCGGGACGTGAGTGTCGACGTCATCGGCGGCAATATCGCCACGCGTGACGGCGCGCAGGCGTTGGTCGACGCGGGCGCCGACGGCGTGAAGGTCGGTGTCGGGCCAGGGTCGATTTGCACGACCCGCGTGGTCACCGGTGTCGGCGTGCCACAGGTGACCGCGATCTACGACGCCACCCAGGTCTGCCGGGCCGCGGGTGTCCCGGTCATCGGCGACGGTGGGCTGCAGTACTCCGGCGACATAGCCAAGGCGATCGCCGTCGGCGCCGACGCCGTCATGCTCGGAAGCTTGCTCGCCGGCGTCGAGGAGAGCCCCGGCGAGCTGATTTTCATCAACGGCAAGCAATACAAGACGTATCGCGGCATGGGGTCGCTCGGCGCGATGCAGTCACGTGGCGAGGCCCGCTCCTACAGCAAAGACCGCTATTTCCAGGACGACGTGCTCTCTGACGACAAGCTGGTGCCCGAGGGCATCGAGGGCCAGGTGCCGTATCGGGGGCCGCTCGCCGCCGTCGTCCATCAACTCGTCGGCGGTCTTCGCTCGGCGATGGGCTACTGCGGCGCGGCCACCATCGCGCAACTACAAGGCGCTCGGTTGGTGCGCATCACCGCAGCCGGGCTCAAGGAGTCGCACCCCCACGACGTCCACATGACCAGCGAAGCGCCCAACTATCACTCGCGCTGACGATTTCCCGCTCGCGGAAATCGCTGTCTAGAAAGGCTTCTTGATGGCCGAGGTCTCGATCGGCATGGGCAAGAACGCGCGACGTGCTTATAGCTTCGACGAAATCGCGATCGTGCCGTCGCGACGCACGCGCGACCCAGAAGAAGTCTCGGTCGCCTGGCAGATCGACGCCTACCGTTTCGAGGCGCCCATCATCTCCAGCGCCATGGACAGTGTCGTCTCACCCGAAACCGCCGTCGAGATCGGCCGGCTCGGCGGTCTTGGCGTGCTCGACCTCGAGGGTTTGTGGACCAGGTACGAAGACCCCAAGCCGTACCTCGACGAGATTGCCCAACTGCCTGCCGCCGACGTAGTCCGACGCATGCGTGACATCTACGCCGAGCCGATCAAAGAAGAGTTGATCGGCGCGCGCATCAAGCAAATTCGCGACGCGGGCGTTGTCACAGCTGGCGCCCTGTCGCCGCAACGCACCGTGCAGTATCACAAGGCCGTTCTTGAAGCGGGCGTTGATTTGTTCGTCATCCGCGGCAGCACGGTGTCGGCCGAGCACGTGTCGAAGCGGGCCGAGCCGCTCAACCTCAAGAAGTTCATCTACGAGCTCGACGTCCCGGTCATCGTCGGCGGTTCGTACACCTATCAAGCCGCGCTGCATCTGATGCGCACCGGTGCCGCGGGCATTTTGGTCGGAGTCGGCGGCGGGGCCGCGCACACCACCCGCTCGGTGCTCGGCATCGGTGTGCCGATGGCAACGGTCGTCTCTGACGCGGCGGCCGCGCGGCGCGAGTACCTCGACGAGTCCGGCGGTCGGTACGTGCACGTGATCGCCGACGGCGCGATGCGCACCGGCGGCGACTTGGCGAAGGCGTTTGCCTGCGGCGCCGACGCCGTCATGATCGGGCTGCCGCTGGCCCGGGCGTCGGAGGCGCCGGGGCAGGGTTGGCACTGGGGCGCCGAGGCCCGCCACCCCGAACTGCCCCGAGGCCAGCGCCACCACGCAGGCACCGCGGGCACGCTGCACGAAATTCTGTACGGGCCAGGCGCCGACGCGGAGGGCACCACCAACCTGGTCGGCGCCCTGCGCAAGTCGTTGGCGACCTGCGGGTATTCCGATCTCAAGGAGTTCCAGCGCGTCGAACTCGTGGTGACCGAGTAACGGACCACTGTCCGCTCTAACCCCCCGCCGCCATCCAATCGGGGTCTCGCGGGCCCGGTGGCGTGCGCGCTTTCGAGGCCGCGGCGGGTACGGCGAGACCGCGCACCCTTGACAGCTGACCGCATACGGCGGCATGGTTTTGCTCTGCCGCCGTATGACGGACAGCTGTACGCACAGCGGTCAGGAGATAGACATGGCGCTATCGGAGGAACGCGAAGTCCCGGTTCTCATCGTCGGGGGAAGCCTGGTCGGGCTCACCATGTCGCTGCTGCTCGCAACGCGCGGAGTCGACCATCTGTTGATCGAGCGGCATCGTGGCACCGCGATCCATCCGCGGGCGGCGTCATTTCATCAACGGACGATGGAGATCTTTCGCAGCGTCGGCCTGCAGCAGGAAGTCGAGTCGGTGGCCGAACGCGAGTTCGTGCAGCATGGCGCGATCGTGTCGGTCGAGAGCTTGTGCGGCAAGGAGCTCAAGTACTTTTACAAGTCCTACAGCGAGGGCGTCGAGGGCCTCAGCGCCACGTCCCGGCTGTTCATCACCCAGGTCGGGCTCGAGCCGCTGATCAGAGCGAAGGCCGCGGCGTTAGGCGCCGAACACCACTACGGCACGGAGTTGGTGAGCTTCGAACAGGACGCCGACGAGGTGCGTGCGGTGATGCGCTCGCGTGACGACGGCGCCGAGCGACGTGTGCGCGCGCGATACCTGGTGGCGGCGGACGGCGCGCACAGCGCCATCCGCGAAAACCTCGGCATCCCGATGCAGGGCCGCGGCACCTTCGCTAACTGCATCACGATTTACTTCCGCGCCGACATCAAGCCGATGCTCGGTGACCGCAACCTCAGCGTTGTCTACGT
>JAICYF010000233.1 GCA_025934355.1 Acidothermaceae bacterium | reverse complement strand
TGCCGCCGGCACCACCGGATGAAAACCCACGGCGGCTGGCAAGTCGACCTCGCCCCCGACGGGACGCTGACCTGGACCTCCCCCACCGGACGCGTCTACATCGAACACGCCCACAACCAATGGGACAGCTGGTAGCGGCGCCGATAACGCGTGCGCGAAGTTCGCTCGCACAAACAGTTCTTGAACGAGTTCGGGGCACGACGCAGACTGGCGGTCATGACTCAGGTTCCCGACATGCGTGATCAGAAGTCCGTGCTGCTCCACTACCTGCGCCAGGCCAGGGACGGTCTGATCTGGAAGTTGGAAGGATTGGACGAGCGAGAGGCTCGGCTGCCACGCACTCCGACCGGCAACAACCTGCTCGGCGTCATCAAGCATTGCCTGAACGTCGAAGCTGGCTACTTCGGGCCGACATTCGGACGCGAGTTCCCGACGGCCGACGAGTTGGTGCCCACGGAGGCGTACGACGCGGATCCGCAGTCCGACTGGTATGCAACCGAGGACGAGACGAAGGCCGGCCTGATCGACCTCTATCGTCGTGTCGCGGCCTTCGCCGATGAAACGATCGAACAGCTACCGCTCGACGCGCCAGGACGCGTGCCATGGTGGCCGCCAGATCGGTGTGAAGTGACCTTGCAGCGGATCATCGTGCACGTGCTCTACGACATCTCCCGGCACGCGGGTCATGCCGACATCATGCGTGAGGCATCCGACGGCGCGGCCGGATTGGGACGGCAGAACGACAACCTCCCGACCGACTACGACTGGACCGCGTACGTCGCCAAGCTGACGGCCCTCGCGACTCGCTTTCCATCACGGGGCTGACGGTGCCGCACCGGGCCGTATTCGTCGACGCGGATCGCTCGCTCAGGTGCCACCTTCGAGTGACCGAAACTCGTCATTGTGAGGAAGGTCTGGACGCGCGTTCCGTGGACACCGCCGCGGCTCGTTAGATTGGCAGTGCTTCTCGGCGCAGTCTGGGTCGTTTCCTTGCTCGTCGGCACGCCGAGCACAGGTCAGACCGTCCTGTGTGATGTCGGCGGCTCGTGTGCCGAGGTTTTCGAGCGAGAAACGGTCGGCTTCCTCGGTGCCGCAAGCGGGTTCTTCTCTTTCGTCCTCGTTGCAGTCGCGGCCATCCGTTGGCTGCGGGCAGGCCAGGCGGCGAGTCGACGAAGTTCGACGCAATCCGAAGTTGGTGCGAGCCGCACTTTCCGAGACCGCAAGCGGCTGGCCGTGCTTCAGTTGTCCATGGGTGTCGCCGTGGTTGCCAGCCTTGCGATTATCACCGTGGCGATCCTTGGTCGCGGCGGCGGGCTCAATGCCGACCGTTTGGCTCTCCCGACGCGGATCGTTCTCGTCCTCATCTCACTGCCAGTGCTCGCGCTGACGGCGCGCGTTTACTGGGGCGCTTCTCGAGCGCGCCTCGTCGTGGGCCGCGCGGGGGTGGTGATTGTGAACTACAACGCGACGTTCTCCCTGCCCCCGGGAAAGGTCGCTCAGTTCGCCGCTGGCAGGTCCAACGGCAGGGGTCTCACCGGGGTGGTCGCAAACGTCCGCGGTGCCGCAGACATCCCTGTCGACGCGCTCGGACGCTTCAGCACCGACGGTCTTCGACAGGTCCTTGGTGAGTTGAACGACGCGATCCGCGACTGCACCTAACGGCCAGGCAAGCACGGGTTGTCGGGCGTCGACGCCCGGTGGGCTTTCGGTGTCGCCGTGTCCCCTCCATATTCGCTGTCACGGCCCTGCGGGTGCTCACTATCGTTTGCGCCATGCCGACCCTTGACACCTTGCGCGCCCGCGCGAAACAGCACGCCGACCGATTGGGATTCACCATGTCGAGCGACGACGGCACCGGTCGGTTGCTCGCGGTGCTCGCGTCGTCCGTTCAACCCCACGGTCGAATTCTCGAGCTCGGCACCGGCGTTGGCTTCGGCACCGCGGCTCTCGCGGCCGCCCTCGGAATGCGGGACGACGTGCGCATTGTCACCGTCGAACGAGATGAGCAGACCGCTGCGGCGGCACGCGACAACGACTGGCCGTCGTTCGTCGAGTTCGTTGTGGGCGACATCGTCGAGTTGCTTCCAACGCTCGGCACATTCGATCTCGTGTTCGCCGACGCGCAAGGAGGGAAGTGGACCGCCCTCGATCGCACTATCGACGCGGTGAAGCCTGGCGGGTTTCTGCTCGTCGATGACATGGCCAAGTTCGACGGCGGCGATCCCCAGCTGCACGCCAAGCAGGAGGAGGTCGCGAACACGCTCCGGCATCACCCGCAGTTGACCGCGTGTGAGATCGCCTGGTCGACCGGATTGATTCTGTGCAGCAAGCGAGTCAGCGGGTGACGAGCAACCCGGCCCAGCTCGTCACAAGCAAAACCGGCACACCGACCAGTCCAACACGCGCGAACTCCCACAGGCCGATGCGCACTCCGCGCGCCTTGCATCGTTCGCGCCACAGCAGGGTCGCAAGCGATCCCCACAACAAGATGAGCGGTCCGAGATTCGTTCCTAATAACAGGCCGAGTAACTGATCCGTGCGACCGTCGGCCACCCGTTCAAGCGCAAGGTAACTCGGCAGGTTATTCGCCAGGTTGCTTGCGCCCGCGGCGACTCCCGTCGTCCGCAAAATGCCGAGCGACGATTCTGAATGGCCGGCGAGATGTCCGAGCAGGCGGTCGAGGCCGTGGTCGCCGAGCGCCGCGACAAAAAGAAACAGCCCCTCAACCATGACAACCAGGCGCCACGGCAGCAACGACAAGCGCAGTGAAGCGGGCGACCGCCAACCAAAAACAACGACCAGCACCACAGCCGCGATGGTCGCTGTCATCCAGACGGGAATCCGGGTGACAAAGAACGGCGCGACGACGACGCACACCGCCGCCGATATTCGAAACAGCAGCCGGTCAGGAACCTCCAGCGGCGCCGGAATGTCGTAACGACCGCGCAAATCGCGCCGGTACCAAAGCCCTAGCACCGCCGCGGTCACCGTCAAGGCGAAGATCGCCGGCAACCACATTCGGGCGGCGAATTCGGTGGCCGACATGTGCAGCCGGCTCACCGCGAGCAGGTTCGAAAGATTCGACACCGGCAGCAACAAGCTCGCGGTGTTCGCCAGCCACACCGCGGCCATCGCGAACGGCACCGGCGAGAGCCGCAGCCGCGTCGCCATTGCGAGCACGACCGGCGTCAAGAGCACCGCGGTGGTGTCGAGACTCAACACGATCGTGGTCAGCGTTCCGAGCAGCAACACCATCGCGAACAGCAATGGCGTGCGGCCTTTCGCCGTCCGCGCCGCTCTCACCGCGGCGACATCGAAAACATGCGCGACGTCCGCCAGCTCCGCCACAACGGTGATCGCCACGAGAAACCCGAGAATCGGGCCTACCCGTTGCGTCGTCGCGACGGCGTCATGCCAGGGGAGAGCCCCTGTCGCGACGCAAATGCCGCCGGCCAGCGCCGCGATTAGCCACACGGGTCGTAGCGTACGGTGGCCGCGTGCCCCACCGACGCGTCCGCCTCGTCGCCGACGGAGCCCACCTCCGCAACGGCTTCGCCGCCATCCGCGCCGAACTCGGCGTGCCCGGCGCGTTCCACGACGCCGTCCTCGCCGCGGCCGAGCAGGCCGCGCGTCGTCCGCGCTTGCCTGACCGCGACCTCACCGACATCGGCTTCGTCACGATCGACCCGCCCGGTTCGATGGACCTCGATCAAGCCATGCACATCGAACGCAGGCGCGTCGACGGACGACCCGTCGGATACCGCGTGCGCTACGCCATCGCGGACGTCGCGGCGTTCGTCGCACCCGGCGATCCCATCGACGTCGAGACCCACCTGCGCGGCGAGACGCTTTACAGCCCCGACATCCGCACGCCGTTGCATCCGCCGGCGCTCGGGGAGGCGGCGGCAAGCCTGTTGCCCGACCAGCCGCGCCCCGCGCTGGTATGGATCATCGACCTCGACAGC
>JAICYF010000123.1 GCA_025934355.1 Acidothermaceae bacterium | reverse complement strand
GGTCAGCGTCCCGTCGGGGGCGAGGTCGACTTGCCAGCCGCCGTGGGTTTTCATCCGGTGGTGCCGGCGGCACAAGCACACGCAGTTGCACGCGGCGGTCGGCCCGTGCGGGTGCCGTTTGGAGTGGTCGACGTCGCAGGCTTCGGCCCGCCGCCGGCAGCCGGGGAACCGGCACCTGCGGTCGCGGGCGATGAGGTAGTCACGCAGCGCCTTGGGCGGCCGGTACACGCTTGCGCCGTAGTCCAGCAGCGCGCCGGTGACCGGCTCGACGACCAACCGCCGCCAGGTCGCGCCGTCCTCGGCGGCCAGCGCGCGGGCGACCTCGGCGGGGATCGGGCCGACCCCGACCAACTCGCCGGGGTTGTCGGCCATCCCGAGCAGGGTCGCCACGTCGATGACGACCTGAACCTCCGCCCGCCGGCCCGCCGCCTGCCTGATGTGGGGGTCGGCGAGCGCGGCGCGGGCCCAGCCGACCAACGCGTCCGCCCGGCGCGCGCCCACCGCCGGCACCTCGGCCCCGGCGGCTTTCGCCGCCCGGCCGGCCGCTCGCGCGGCCCCGTCCAGGGCGGCGAACACGACCTGCGCGTCCGCGGCCGGCAAGGTGGCGACCAGCTCGGCCATCCCGTCCTCCACCGCCCGCAACATGACATGACGTTCGGCGGCGGCCCGCTCGGCGCGGACCGCCGCCAACTCCGGCGCCGCCGCCAGCGCGGCCCGCCGCGCCGCCCGGCGCAACTGCGGCACCGTCAACCCCGCCGCCTTCTCCACCACCGCCGCCTGCACCAGCGCCGCCTCGCCCGCATCGAGGCCGACGACCGCGTCGAGGACCACCTGCGCGTGCCGCGCGGAGACCTCCCCGGCCTCCAGCAGATCGAACACCTCCGGCAGGTCCTCCACCAGCGCGCGGGCCGCCTCCATCCGGCTCCCCGCCGCCCGCGGCGACCAGCGCAACTCCGCCGCGACCAACTCCTGCCGCCACTGCCAGGCCCGAACCCGCTCACTCGTCGGATCAGCCGCCGCGTCGGCGTTCACCCCCGCCAACGCCCGCGCGCCCTGCGCCGCCACCCAGGCCGCTTGGCGCTCCCACGCCGCCGCGACCGCCACCCGCGCCTCGTCGTCCAATGACACGTCGCGCAACCCCAGCAGCAGACCCATCGCCAACAGGCCCGGCTCCATCTGCGCCAACAACGACACCGTGTGCGCGACCGCGGCAAGCTCGACGACCGTCCCGTCGTCCAACACCTCGCACACCGGCAGCGCTGACATGCGAGCCAACCTACGGACCCCCACCGACAAAAACCCCTACCCCACAAGCAAAAACCCACCCGACTAGATCACGACAAGGTAACGATCCGGAAGGCCCGCGAGAGGTGACGATCGGGCAGGCCCGCGAGAAGAAGGCGATCGGGAGGCCGCACAACAGCCGGCGCCCGCGTCAGCACGGCAGCCCGCGCCCCCGCGCCCACTGAAGGGTTCACGTCGCCAACTTCGGCGTGTCGACAGCGCAAACCCTTCACTCGGCGCGAAAAGGCGCCAGCTCCTGCGCGACGAAAGTTCATAGCCGTCGACCTCACAAAGCCCATGCCGCGTTCGTTTACCCATCGATGCGCGACTCGAGTACTTCGCCAACCTGGCGTGCAAATTGAAGGGGAATCGACATGACAATCGCCTTGGTCACCGGCGCAACGCGCGGGCTCGGATTGGCCACATCACGCGCGCTCGCCCAGGTGGGCGCCTGTGTGTTGCTGAGCGGTCGCTCAAAGGCAGACGCGGAGTCAGCCGCAGCGTCTTTTCGACAAGTTGGGCTTGACGTGCAAGCGCTCGAACTCGACGTCACCTCGGTAACCAGTGTTCGGGCCGCCGCCGAACAGGTCGCGCAACGACACGGGCGAGTGGACGTCCTAGTCAACAACGCCGGCATCTTGCCGGAGGCGACCGACCCCAGCGAGCGGGAGTTTGCCAACGTTGACGTGTTCAGGTCCACCTTCGAGACGAACGTGTTCGGCGCCGTCGCCGTCACGGAGGCGTTTCTCCCATTGCTGCGTAACAGCGTCGCGGGCCGGATCGTCAATGTGTCGAGCACCGTAGGCTCGCTCGCAGACCAAACGAACCCGGATTCGCCCTACTTCGAGCTCTCCGTACCGGCCTATCAAAGTTCGAAGGCGGCGCTGAACAGCGTCACGATCGGCCTGGCCAAGATGTTGAACGGCACCGGCATCAAAGTCACCTCGGTGTGCCCGGGCTTCGTCAAAACGGATTTAACGCCAGCCAGCAAGGAGCAGGCGCCGCTGACACCTGAGCAGGCGGCGCGAATCGTTGTCACCGCCGCGACGCTTCCCCACCACGCCGCGTCTGGCACGTTCATCGACGAGAACGGCGTCGTCCCCTGGTGACCCGCCGGCGAAACGCAAGTTCCTAGGACGTCAATCGGTCCGCTGCCGTGGCCACTCGCTCGTCGGACGCTGTTAGCCCGACCCGCACGTGCCGCGCGCCAGCGGCGCCGTAAAACGACCCCGGCGCGACCAGAATGCCGCGCTTCGCCAACCATTCGACCGTCGTCCAGCAGTCTTCGTCGCGGGTGGCCCACAAATACAAGCCAGCTTCGGAGTGCTCGATCGTGAACCCGGCCGCCTCTAGAGCAGGCCGCAGCACCGCCCGCCGGGCCAGATACCGCCCGCGCTGCTCCACGACGTGCGCGTCGTCGTCGAACGCCGCCGTCATCGCAGCCTGCACCGGCGCCGGCACGATCATCCCTGCGTGCTTTCGCACCTCGAGCAACTGGGCGACCAAACCCGGGTCGCCGGTGACAAAGCCAGCCCGATACCCGGCAAGGTTCGACCGCTTCGACAGTGAGTGCACCGCCAACAGCCCCGAATGCGACGACCCGCAGATCGACGGATGCAGCAACGAGAACGGTGGCTTCTCGTCGTCCCAGCCGAACTCGATGTAGCACTCGTCACTCACCAGCACGGTGCCGCGTTCGCGCGCCCAGTCGACCATCTTGCGGAGGTGGTCGGGCGGAAGCACCCGCCCGGTCGGGTTGGCCGGCGAGTTGACCCACAGCATTGCGACGCGCGACGGCCCCGCCGCGACGGTGGCGTCGAGCACCATCGGGGTCGCTCCGGCGAGCAACGCACCAACCTGGTACGTCGGATACGCCAAAGCCGGAAACCCGACGACGTCACCTGCGCCCAAGCCGAGCAACGTCGGCAGCCAGGCCACCAACTCCTTGGCCCCGATTGCGGGCAGCACCGCGGAGGGGTCAGCGACCACCCCGAGTCGGCGCGACATCCACGACGCCGCGGCAGCACGCAACGCGGCGGTGCCGTATGTGGCCGGATATCCCGGCGTGTCAGTGCACGCCGCCAACGCCGACTGCACGACCGACGGCACTGAGTCGACCGGCGTCCCGACCGACAGGTCGACGATCCCGCCGGGATGCTCGCGCGCCACAGTCCCGTAGGGCGCGAGTGAGTCCCAGGGAAAATCTGGGAGCGAGAGCGGCAGGGTCAGTGCCCTTCGCCCTGCGGCGGAACGGCGAGCACGATCGGGTGGTCCTTGTCGACCACGCCGAGCTTCGAGGCGCCACCAGGCGAGCCGAGGTCTTCGAAGAACTCGACATTCGCCTTGTAGTAGTCCTTCCACTGCTCCGGCACGTCGTCCTCGTAAAAGATCGCCTCGACCGGGCAGACCGGCTCGCAGGCGCCACAGTCGACGCACTCGTCGGGGTGGATGTACAACATCCGACCGCCCTCGTAGATGCAGTCGACCGGACACTCGTCGACGCACGCCCTGTCTTTGATGTCGACGCAAGGCTGGGCAATCACGTACGTCACGGGATTCCTCCTAATCGGGCTGCCGCACCTAGTATCGGCGAACGCCACCCACTATCGACGTTCGGGGGTATGCGGCGTGTCTCACATTCACCCGGACGACGTGGGCGCGCGCGTCAGCGTGCGCCGCCGGGTCGGCGAGCGGACGGTCGACGTCGTCGGCGACCTCGAGTTCATGGACGACGAAACCCTCGCCGTGCGCAACTCCACCGGGACGTTGGTCACCGTTTCGCGGTCGGACGTCGCCGCGGCGCGGGTGGTCGGGGCGAGCCCGCGCGAAGCGATCGAGCTTGAAGGCGTGGCGGCCCGCGGCTGGCCGGCGCCCGACTCGGCCTGGCTCGGCGAGTGGTTGTTGCGCGCGGCCGCTGGTTTCACGGCGCGGGCAAACGCCGTTCGGCCGCTGGGCGGGCCAGGCTGCCCGGTCGACGAGGCCTTGGAGCGAGTGGCCGATTGGTACCGCGCGCGCGGATTGCCGTCACGCGTGCAGGTCGTCGTCGGCAGCAGCCTCGACCGCGAACTTTCCCGCCGCGGCTGGAACGCAGCACCCGCCGTGTCGGTGATGACCGCGACCCTCGCCGCGATCGCCCGACGACTCCCCGAGCCCGGCGCCGCCAGGGTTCGGGTCAGCGACAGCGCGACGCCCGGATGGTTGCGGCTTTTCCGCGGCGGCGACACTCCCCCTGTCGCGCGCGCGATCCTCGAAGGCCCGCCGGTTGTCGGCTTCGCCAGTTTGACGGACGACGAGAACGCGCCGATCGCCATCGGGCGCGCGGTAGTAGAAGGCCCGTGGGCAGGCCTCACGGCGATCGAGGTGGCGCCCGCGATGCGTCGGAAAGGACACGCGCGCACGGTGATCAGCGAGCTGACGTCGTGGAGTCGCGAACGCGGCGCGAGGCGCGCGTACCTTGAGGTGCTCGCGACCAACGAGCCGGCGATCGCGCTGTACCGCTCGCTCGGTTTCGCCGAACATCATCGCTACGCCTGCAGGGAAGCGCCCTGACGATGAAGCGTATTCACGTGTGCGGAGGTGGGGTTCGCGCGCTGCTCGTCGCCGACATCGCCCGTCGGGTCGAGCAGCTGGCCGGCCGTCACTGCCTTGTCACGTGGGCGTTCGAGGCACCACATGCGGACGATCTCAACATCTACCCGGCCGACGAGATCACCGCCGAACACCCACCGTCCGCCCTGCTGGTGAACTGCGAACACGCGCAGAATTCCTTCCACGTCGCCGACTTCGCCGGCCACGTTCCCGGCGAGTTCGATGGCGACCCGCTCGCGCTGCGGCTTGCGTTGCTGGAGCTGGCGTCTGAGCAATCGACAGTTGACGTCGGGGCCGCCGCGAAGGTGCTGGGGCGCTGGCGAGCGACCGTCGCGCAGTGGGCCCACTCGCCTGGCGCCCCGCTGTCGCGGCGACACGTCGAGGCCGCGGCGACCGCGTTCGGCGAACTCGACACCGCCAGCGGCCTCGAGGTCTTGCGGGGCGTGGAGGCCGATAATCAAGTCCCGCCCGGTTCGAAGTTCGAAACGTTCGCCTACCTCGACCGCGTCGTCGGGGTCGACATCACACGCGATCTGGGCGGCTGACAAATGGAAGGTCCGCGATGAGTGACGATCCGACCGGCTTGACCCTCGACCAGCTGACGGCTGAAGAGCGCGAGCTGCGCTTTGACCGTTTCGACTACGACGACGCGTGGCGGCTCGGCTCGATGCTCGTCGAGACCGCGCGCGCTCGCGAGTTGCCGATCGCGATCGACATCACCCGCGGCGGCCAACAGTTGTTCCACGCCGCTCTGCCCGGCTCGACGCCTGACAACGACGCCTGGATTCAGCGCAAGATCCGGTCGGTGCTGCGATTCGGCCACAGCTCGATGTTCCTGAGCCTGCAGCGCAGCCTCGACGGCCGCAGCCTGGCCGACGTGTCGTTCGTCGACCCCCGCGAGTTCGCCGCAGCCGGCGGCTGTTTTCCCATCCACGTCAAGGGTTGCGGCATCATCGGCACGGTTACGGTGTCGGGACTGCCGCAGGTGGACGACCATCGGCTCGTGGTGGAGTCGGTGCGGGCGTTCCTGACGGCGTAGGCGAGGCACTCGGGGCAGGGCCGCAGACAATGACCGGCTCCGCGTCGTACTTCGTGTGGTACACCCTGGTGCGCACCACCTTGCCGCCTTGCTTGAAAGTCTGCGTCACGTCAATCTGAAATCCTTGATTGCCCGACGCCGACTCGCAGTCTGACCTGGTGTTGTAGCGAACACCCGCGGTCGTGAACGCGTAGCGCGGGCTCGACGACGACTCGATGTCGTAGTACTTGGTGCCCCAAAAAGTGATTGTCAGCGACGTCCCTGTGTAGGACGTCTGAATCAAAATTCCGGTGGGTGTGTCGTTCCGGAAAATCATGTTCGGCTGCGGGTATGACACCGTCGACTCGCGACCGGCCGGATAGCGGCTGATGTAGTAGCTGTGCGGGTGGTGCTCGACGTCCTCCAACCCGGCGAAGAAGACCGCGTTGAACAAGGTCGTCGCAAACTGCGAAACACCGCCGCCGACTGAGTCAATGTAGAGGCCGTCCTCGATCATCGGCGCAGGCACGAATCCGCGCGCCCGGTCGCGCTCGCCGACGAAACCGTTGATGCTGAACGAGTCTCCAGGCATCACGATGTGGCCGTTCACGATGTCGGCCATCTTGTGAATGTTCGTCACCCGCGACGCGCAGCACGGGTGGTACGTCGTGAAGGTGCTGACCTTCTCCTTGATGCCAAGGGATTCCGCGGCTTCCGTGGTGAAGGTCGGCTGCAGCGTGGTGGTGGGCGCGACGACCGATCGGGGCGCCGGCCGCGGAAGCACGCTGGCGATCGCGCTGCCGAGCTTTTCGACGTCCGCTGTCGTGCCGGGCTGCGAGGGGACGATGACGGGCGCGCCCGAACTCAGATCGAAGGACGCGTCTTTGCCAGGTGTGTTGAGGGATTTCAGCTTGTCGCCAAGTGCCGCCGCCACGCCGGTGCCGTCGACGACCGGCGCCAATGCCTTGCCGCTTGGCTTGAAGGTGAGGTTCTTCGCGATGACGTCTGGCGACACCACCACCTGCGAACCCGCGACATCGAGCAAAACCGGCGCGGCCACCGCGGGTTTCGCGATGGTGTCGATCGTGTGCTGGACGACGTCAGCGCTGATGGCGGGCGCGACCAGCTGCGTCGGCAACCGCACCGGCTCGGACGACGTGAGGAACGCCGCCCGCAACGCCGGGATCGCCTTCTCCTTCACGATTGCTTGACCCTCTACCGGCGCGACAGCCACCGGGGTCAGCCCGTCGAACGTGACACCGCCGTCATGTCCACCGCCGAGCGACGCGTCGAGCTTGTCGAGCTCGCCGGTCATCTTCGCGGTGTCGATGGCGACAGCCGGCTGGACCACGCGACGGCCGAGCAGCGCGCTCACCAAGGTGATCGGGTTAGCGGTGCGCTTTCCCGCCGCCGCTACCGTCGCCTTCGCGTCGAAGCTCAGGCCCGCGGCCGCGGGATCGACGTCCGCCTGCTTGTCACTGACGAGGACGTGAATCGGCGCGCTCGCCTTGTCGGCGAGCCGCGCTTGCAACCGAGCTTCGGCCTTGGCGGGCGACAACCCGCCGATGGAGACACCCGAGACCGTGGTGTTGGGCAGCACGCCGCCGCCGGCCAGCAAATACGCGAGTCCGTACAACAGCGCGGCCAGCACGACGACGCCACCGATCGCGATCAGCGCCCGTTTCGGAACGGTCCGGGTCTTGATATGGCGGGCTTCGGCGGGCACGGTGCACTGACTCCAGGTCGGGGTTGAGTCCCGTCATGGTAAGCGAGCCGGCAGCCGCCGCCGCGCGTCCGCGGGCGACGGGGTCAGTCGGCGAGCCGGCGGTAGCGGCCTTCGACGTAAAGCAGCGGATCGCGATCGCGTGGATCAGTCCAGAGCCCAACGACGTCAGCCAACACGATGTCGTGATCGCCGCCGTCGTACACCGCGCGGGTGCGGCATTCCAGCGTCGCGGTCGCGATGTCGAGCACCGGCATCCCGGTGACCTCTGCGGGATGATGGCGATAGTCGGCGAATTGGGCATTCGTGGGGCGGCCCTTCTCGGCGAACCATCGCGAGACGTCCTCGGCGTCGTCGGGCAGCACCGAGACGGTCCACGCGCCGCTGCTGAGCACCGCCTCGTGGAACCGGGTGATCTTCTCGACGCACACCAGCACGAGCAGTGGATCAAGGGAGACCGAGGTGAACGCGCTGACCGTCATCGCGTAGTCGATGCCGCGATCGGTGGTGGCCGCGATGCAGATCCCTGTCGCGAACCGGCCGCAAGCCCGCCGAAACTCGTCGCGGCTCACCGGCGCCGACGACGCCGCCGACGAGAACGACGGCTCGGATTCGGGCCCGATTGACTCAACTGCCACGCGTGTGAGCGTATCCGCCGGGGTCAGACCGCGCGGGCGACCGCCAGCCGGGCGTTGTCGATCACGATCGCGGCCGGGTCTTCGACCAGCTTGAGCGTGCCAAGCGCGGTCTCGGAGAAGGCGTTCTTGGCGGCGCTCGACAACGCGAGCACACCGACCACCCGGCCGCCATGGCCGCGCAGCGGCATCGACAAGAAGGTGGCCATCCGGCCCTCGTCGTCCGCG
>JAICYF010000016.1 GCA_025934355.1 Acidothermaceae bacterium | reverse complement strand
TCGGCCTCGCGCATCTCCCGCGTGACGACGTCGAGGCCGCGAGCGGACAGGATGCGGTCGCGAGCGAGGACGTCGAGGTCGCCGGTGCGGGGGTCCTGCGGCAGGTAGCCGACCTCGCCGATGCGCGTCACGGCGCCGCCGGCGGGCAGCGCCTCGCCGGCGAGCACCTTGGTGAGCGTGGTCTTGCCGGCGCCGTTGCGGCCGACGAGCCCGATCCGGTCGCCGGCGGCGACGCGAAAGCTCACCTTCTCCAACAGCACGCGTGAGCCGACGTGTATCTCAACGTCGGTCGCGGTGATCACAGCTCGGCCTTTCGGTGGTGTTCAGGTTGATCACGTTCGGGGCAGATACGGGTCCGAGGACAGGCCTGTGGAGGTGTCCTCGGACGTGCTGATCACGTTAACGTGATCAACCCGGAGCAGGGCGGGCGGCGAGACGTCAGACGTTGAAGCCGATTGCGCGCAGTTGCTCGCGGCCGTCGTCGGTGATCTTCTCTGGGCCCCACGGCGGCATCCAGACCCAGTTGATGCGGAACTCCTTCACCAACCCGTCGAGCGCGCTGCGGGTCTGGTCTTCGATCACGTCGGTGAGCGGGCAGGCTGCGGACGTCAGCGTCATGTCGATGACCGCCGTGCCGTCGTCGTCCAGGGAAAGGTCGTAGATCAGGCCAAGGTCGACGACGTTGATTCCCAGCTCGGGGTCGACCACGTCGTACAACGCCTCTTTGACGTCTTCGAGGCTGGTGGTCATTGCGATGTGCCCTCCGGGATCGGGGCGCCGTCGGACGACGCCGCAGGTTGTGCTCCTAATGCTTGCGCGGTCGCGTCTTTCCACGCCATCCATGACAACAGTGCGCATTTCACGCGCGCCGGGTACTTGGAGACACCCGCGAACGCGACGGCGTCCTCGAGCACGTCCTCGTCGGGCGCCCCGGCGCCCTTGCTCTGCATCAGCGACAGGAATTCATCATGCGCCGTGATGCCCTCGCCGACGGTGTGGCCGATCACCAGATCGGTGAGCACAGACGCGCTCGCTTGCGAGATCGAACAGCCCGCACTGTCGTAACTCACGTCGACGACTTTGTCGCCCTCCAGCTTGACCCGCAAGGTGATTTCGTCACCGCAGGTCGGATTGACGTGGTGCACCTCGGCGTCGAACGGTGCCCGAAGCCCTTTGTGGTGCGGGTTTCGGTAGTGATCCAGGATGATCTCCTGGTACATCGACTCAAGCTGCATGGGACGGCGGACCTCCGAAGAATTCCTTCGCTTGCTCGAGACCCGCGATCAACGCGTCGATTTCGGCGGGGGTCGTGTACAGATAGGACGACGCGCGGGTCGACGCGCTGATGCCAAAGCGCTGGTGAACAGGGCGACCGCAGTGGTGTCCGGCGCGCACCGCCACGCCCTCGGAGTCGAGCACCTGCGCAACGTCGTGCGGATGGACGCCGTCAACCGTGAAAGAAATCGCGCCTCCGCGGTCGAACGCCTCGGCAGGGCCGAGAATTCGGACGCCGTCGACGCGGTCCAGCCGGGCGAGTGCGTACGAGGTGATCGCCTGCTCATGGTTGGCGATGGCTGCCATGCCGATGCCAGTCAAGTAGTCGACCGCCGCGCCGAGCATGACCGCCTCGGCGATCGGCGGCGTGCCCGCCTCGTACTTGTGTGGCACCGCGGCGTAGCTGGACTTCTCCATCGTGACGGTCTCGATCATCTCGCCGCCGCCGAGGAAGGGCGGCAGCTCGTCGAGGAGCTCGCGGCGACCCCACAGCACGCCAATGCCGGTAGGACCGCACATTTTGTGACCGGTGAACGCGTAGAAGTCGACACCGAGGGCGGCGACGTCGACCGGCATGTGCGGCACCGCCTGCGAGCCGTCGACGACGACAAGTGCCCCGACCGCGTGGGCGCGCGCGGCGAGTTCGGCGACCGGATTGACCGTGCCGAGAACGTTCGAGACATGCACCAGCGAGAGCACCTTCGTGCGCTCGTTGACGAGGTCGTCGACGCTCGACAGATCGAGCCGACCTTCGTCGGTGACGCCGAACCAACGCAGCGTGGCGCCCGTGCGCTCGCACAACAGCTGCCACGGAACGATGTTGGAGTGGTGCTCCATCTCCGTGATGACCACTTCGTCACCGGGCGCCAGACCGCGCGGGCCCCACGCCAACACGTTCGCGACTAAGTTGAGGGCCTCGGAGGAGTTCTTCGTAAAGACCACCTCGGACGCGTCGGGCGCGCTGATGAACTCGGCCACCTTGATGCGCGCGCCCTCGTACGCCTCGGTGGCCTCTTCGCCCAGCGCATGCGTCGCACGGTGGATGTTGGAGTTGTGCCGCTCGTAAAAGTCGGTCAAGACGTCGAGCACCTGGCGCGGCTTCTGGGAGGTGTTGGCGCTGTCGAGGTAGACCAATGGGCGCGCGTCGCGGACCAGGCGGTCAAGAATCGGAAAATCCTTGCGCACAGCCTCGACGTCAAAAACCCCTAGGACGTCGCGAAGTTCAGCCTCGCTCATCGCCCCTACCTCTCTTACCTGCTCTTACTAACTGCCTTGTCTTGCGTGTGTGGCTCGCTCGCCTGGCGCTGTCTACGCCGCACCCTTGGCATAGCGCTCGTAGCCTTCAGCCTCAAGCCGCTCGGCGAGCTCGGCGCCGCCTTCCTCGACGATCCGGCCGTCGACGAACACGTGCACGAAGTCGGGCTTGATGTAGCGCAAGATGCGCGTGTAGTGGGTGATGAGCAGCACGCCGCGGTCGGGTTGCGCACGGAATCGGTTGACGCCCTCCGACACGATGCGCAACGCATCGACGTCGAGGCCGGAGTCGGTTTCATCGAGCACCGCGAACTTCGGGTTCAGCAACTCGAGCTGCAAAATCTCGTGCCGCTTCTTCTCGCCGCCGGAAAAGCCTTCGTTCAGGCTGCGCTCGGCAAACGCGGGGTCGATCTGCAATTGGCCCATCGCGGTGTTGACTTCCTTCACCCAGGTGCGCACCTTCGGCGCCTCGCCGCGCACTGCGGTGGCCGCGGTGCGCAGGAAGTTCGACACCGAGACCCCCGGCACCTCGACGGGGTACTGCATCGCCAGGAACAGCCCGGCACGCGCCCGCTCGTCGACCTTCATCGACAGCACGTCCTGGCCGTCGAGAGTGACGGAGCCCTGGGTGATCGTGTACTTCGGGTGACCGGCGATGGAGTACGCCAGCGTCGACTTGCCCGAGCCGTTCGGGCCCATGATGGCGTGCGTCTCCCCCGCCTTCACGGTGAGATCTACGCCGCGCAAAATCTCCCGCGGCTCCTCCCCTTCGCCTGCGGTGACCACGACGTGCAGGTCGCGAATCTCTAGCGAGCTCATCGGGCGTTCGACTCCAATTCGGTAGCTACGGCTTTTGGCGCGGTGCTCACGTAAACACCGTCGTCGAGGATTTTGATGTCATACACGGCGACCGGCTTCTTGGCCGGGAGACAGAGCGCTTCGCCAGTGCGGACGTCGAAACGCGACCCGTGCAACCAGCATTCGACGGTGTGGCCCTCGACCTCGCCGTCGGCCAACGACACCTCGTCGTGTGAGCAGATGTCGTCGATCGCGTGGTAGTCGCCCTCGACCGCCACGATCGCGACCGGTTCGCCATCGAGCTCGACGCGCCGCACCGCCCCTTGCGCCGGCAGGTCGGCGACGTCGCAAACCTTCACGTACTCGCTCACGCAACTGTGCTGTTGTTCGTCGCTCACGCGACTGTGCTGTTGTTCGTCACTCACGCGACTGTGCTCTCTAGCTCACGGTCGACCGTCGCCAGCAACCGCTCGACGATCTCCGGCACGGCGATCCGCTCGATCACGTCGGCGAAAAACCCGCGCACGATCAACCGGCGGGCCTGGTCGGCCGGAATTCCGCGCGCCTGCAGGTAAAACACCTGCTCGTCGTCGAAGCGCCCGGTGGCACTCGCGTGTCCCGCGCCGACGACCTCGCCGGTGAGGATCTCGAGGTTCGGCACCGAGTCGGCCCGCGCGCCGTCGGTGAGCAACAGGTTGCGGTTGACCTCGTAGGTGTCGGTGTTGATCGCCTCGGGACGGATGATGACGTCACCCGTCCAGACCGACCGAGCGCCCTCACCTTGCAACGCGCCGCGGTAGTTGACCCGGCTCTTGCAGTTGGGCGCCGAATGGTCGACCAGCAGCCGATTGTCGATGTGCTGCCCGGCGTCTGCGAAGAACAGCCCCAGCATCTCGGCGTCGCCGCCCGGGCCCGCGAACTTCACCAGCGGCGTGAGGCGGAGCGCGTTTCCGCCGAAGCTGACGTTGATGTGGCGCAGCTTCGCGTCGCGCCCCACCAGCGCGGTGGCCGACGACACGTGCACCGCGTCGTCGTCCCAGTCTTGAATGGTCACGACGGTGAGCGCCGCGCCGTCGCCGACGCGAATCTCGACGTTGTCGGCGTAAGTAGCGCTGCCCGCATGGTCGAGGACGACGGTGCCCTGTGAGTGCGGCAACGCGTCGATGACGACGTGGCCGTACGCGACCCCGCCAGACCCCTTGCCAGCCAAGGTGATCGGCTCGGCGACACCGTCGACGGTCACGACAACGGCTTCGCTGGCCTTCTGCCGGGCAAGCGCCGACACCCGATCGAACGGCGTGTGCACCGCGTCGACGCGGGCGTCGTCCATCGACACGACCTCGACCGGCGCGTCGGCCGGCCAGCTGTACGCGACCTCGCCGTCGGCGTCCGGGCCGGAAAACAGCGACCGCATGCGCGGGAGCGCGGCGAACCGCCAGATCTCCTGCCTGCTGTTCGGCTCAGGAAATGCTTGCGGGTCAAAGGAAAACGTGCGCTCGAGGTGCTTGCCACCCTCGGTGCCACGAGCGGGCAGTTCAGGGTCGCCCGTCTCCGCGACGGCGCGGTCGAACTCGCCGAGGTCTGACCTGTTCAACTCACGT
Organism: Acidothermaceae bacterium; assembly: GCA_025934355.1. GTDB lineage: Bacteria > Actinomycetota > Actinomycetes > Acidothermales > Acidothermaceae > JAICLV01. The sequence goes on along the minus strand of JAICYF010000016.1, from coordinate 23,892 downwards.
TGACGAAGCTCCGTCATAGGTCAGCCCACGGCCCCTTCCATCTGCAGTTCGATCAAGCGGTTCAGCTCAAGCGCGTACTCCATTGGCAGCTCGCGCGCGATCGGCTCGACGAAGCCGCGCACGATCATCGCCATTGCCTCGTCTTCGGTGAGACCGCGGCTCATCAGGTAGAAAAGCTGGTCTTCGCTGACCTTTGAGACGGTGGCCTCGTGGCCCATCGTCACGTCGTCCTCGCGGACGTCGACGTAGGGGTAGGTGTCGGAGCGGCTCTGCGCGTCGATGAGCAGCGCGTCGCATTTCACCGTCGACTTGGAGCCGTGCGCGCCGTCCATGATTTGCACGAGCCCGCGGTAACTCGACCGGCCGCCCCCTCGTGCCACCGACTTCGAAATGATGGTGGACGACGTGTTGGGTGCCGCGTGCACCATCTTCGAGCCGGCGTCCTGGTGCTGGCCCTCACCCGCGAACGCGACCGACAGCGTCTCGCCCTTCGCGTGCTCGCCGACCAACCAGACGGCGGGGTACTTCATCGTCACCTTGGAGCCGATGTTGCCGTCGATCCACTCCATTGTCGCGCCCTCGTGGGCGATGGCCCGCTTGGTGACCAGGTTGTAGACGTTGTTCGACCAGTTCGGAATTGTCGTGTAACGACAACGAGCGTTCTTCGTGACGACGATCTCGACCACGGCGCTGTGCAGCGAGTCGGACGAGTAGACCGGCGCGGTGCATCCCTCTACGTAGTGCACGTAGCTGCCCTCGTCGACGATGATCAGCGTCCGCTCGAACTGGCCCATGTTCTCGGTGTTGATGCGGAAATAGGCCTGCAGCGGGATCTCGACATGAATGCCCGGCGGCACGTAGATGAACGAGCCGCCCGACCAAGTCGCGGTGTTGAGGGCTGCGAACTTGTTGTCGCCGGCCGGGATCACCGAGCCGAAGTACTCCTTGAACAGGTCTTCGTACTCGCGCAGGCCGGTGTCGGTGTCGACGAAGATGACGCCTTGCTCCTCGAGGTCTTCGCGAATCTTGTGGTAAACCACCTCAGATTCGTACTGCGCGGCCACTCCCGCGATCATCGCCTGCTTTTCCGCCTCCGGGATGCCGAGGCGGTCGTAGGTGTTCTTGATGTCGGCTGGCAGGTCGTCCCAGCTGGTGGCCTGCTTCTCAGTCGAGCGCACGAAGTACTTGATGTTGTCGAAGTCGATCTCCGAGAGGTCGGCGCCCCATAGCGGCATCGGCTTCTTCTCGAAGATGCGCAACGCCTTCAGCCGCCGCTCAAGCATCCAGGCCGGCTCATTCTTCTTCGCCGAGATGTCGCGGACGACGTCATCGTTCAGCCCGCGCTTCGCCGCTGCGCCCGCAACATCGCTGTCGGCCCAGCCGAACTTGTAGCGGCCGAGCTGGTCGAGTTCGGGGTGCTGCTCGAGAGTTGTCACGACGTGGCCTCCACGTTGGGTTGAGCGGGTGTTGCGGCGGGTTGTGGGTGGAGCGGGATGTGCGTGGTGCAGACGCCGTCGCCGTGTGCGATCGTCGCCAACCGCTGGACATGGGTGCCGAGCAACCGGCCGAACGCCTCGGTCTCGGCCTCGCACAGCTGGGGGAAGTCGGCCGCCACGTGCGCGACCGGGCAGTGGTGTTGGCAGATCTGGACGCCGACGCCCGCTTGCTCGACCGAGGCCGCGTAACCGTCGGCGGTCAACGCCGCCGTGAGCCCGGCCGGGCGGTCCTTTAGCTCGGACGACGCGAGCAGTGCGCCATAGCGCGCCTCGGTCGGGGCGAGCCGTCGCCGCGCGAACTCGGCAACCGCCGCGTCGCCCCCGGTGTCGCGCAAATAGCTGAGCGCGGCGCCCGCGAGGGCGTCGTAGGAGTGCGGGAAGCCGCCCCGGCCGGCGTCGGTCAGGGCGAACAACTTCGCCGGCCGGCCACGGCCGCGCGCCTTACCGCGCACCGGCCGCTCCGGAGTCTCGGTTACGTCGCCGCTCGCGATCATGGCGTCGAGATGGCGGCGCACGGCGGCTGGGGTCAGCCCGAACCGAGCGCTCAGCGCAACCGCGCTTTGGGGGCCGTGCTCGTAGAGCGCGCGTGCCACCCGGTCGCGGGTGCGCGCGTCATCGGTCACGCACCCGTCAGGGAAAACGTCGGTGATCGCCGGCTGGCTGGATTTCACAACGACAATGTTACCTATTTGGCGAGCCTGCACACACCCGGGGCGCACCGGTTCGGCCCGCACGTACGATCGGACAGCGATGACCGCCGCACCTGAATCACCCGTGACATCGGCTGCCGTCGGCGCGGTCAGCCGCGCCGACCGCTGGCGGCCATCGCCGACGACGGTCACCCGGCTCGCCTTTTTCGCCCTCGTGGCCAACATCGCAATCGTCGCCAGCGGCGGCTTGGTGCGGCTCACCGATTCCGGCCTCGGCTGCCCGTCATGGCCCAACTGCGCCCAGGACTCGGTCATCCCGACCCGACAGCTGTCGTGGCACAAGTACGTCGAGTTCGGCAATCGGCTCTTCACGTACGTCGTCCTGACTGCCGCGGTCGCCGCCCTGATCGGTGTGTTGCGCGAGCGACCCCGTCGCCCGCAGCTGCGGCGCTGGGCGTGGCTGGTGTTCCTCGGCGTCCCGGCGCAGGCGTTGATGGGCGGGATCACGGTCCTCACCCATCTCAACCCGTGGGCTGTCGCGGCGCATTTCGTGCTGTCGATGTTGCTCGTCGGCGTGGCCACCGTGCTGTGGTGGCGCACCCGCGCGCCCTTGACGGCCGCTGCCCGCGCCTTGCATCCGCTGGTGATGCGACTCGGCTGGTTGACGTGGGCGCTCACCTACGTCGTGTTTTGCGTCGGCACGGTGGTCACCGGCGCGGGTCCGCACGCAGGCGACCCGAGCGCCAAGCGGATCGCCATCAAGCCAGGCTCGATCGCCCAGCTGCATGCCGACCTCGTGATGCTCCTCGTCGGGACGGCGTTCGCGCTCGCGGTCGCGGTGACGGCCATGGGCGCGCAGCGCGTCGTCCGGACGACGACCCGGCTGTTGCTGGCCGCGCTCGGATTCCAGACTGCGGTCGGTTTTGCGCAGTACTTCGACAAGCTGCCGATTGGCCTGGTTGAACTGCATTTGCTGGGGGCCGCGTTGATCGCGACGGCTTCGACCGCTGTCGTGCTCGCGATGAGCGTGGCCGACGCTCCGGCCGCCGCTCGCAATGTCACGCGCAGGTAACAGATCTGTTCCGAACCGTCCCCATAGGCTTACAGGCTCTTACCGTCATGCCCCTCGATGCATATGTTGTCCGGCACAACAACGGGCCGTCCTGCGGGGCACAAGCTCCGCGCCCGAAGCCAAAAGGGGACCTGCATGAACAAGACTGCGATCCGGCTGGCGGCCGTTGCCGCTGTCGCCGGCCTCGGCATCGCCGGGTGTAGCAGCAGCAAGAAGACGGGAACGGGCACGTCGACCACGCCGGCGAGCAACACCTCGTCCCAGCCCGCTCCGTCCAGCGCGGGCACCAGCACCGGCGCCGCGCCGTCGGCCAGCTCCGCGGCCAGCGGGATCGTCGGCGTCATTCTTCCCGACACCCAAAGCTCGCCCCGTTGGGAGAGCCAGGACCGCCCGAACCTGCAGCAGGCCATCACGTCCGCAGGCCTGAAGGCAGACATTCAAAATGCCCAGGGTGACACCACCAAGTTCGTCCAGATCGCCCAGAGCATGATCCAAGAAGGCGCCAAGGTCATCATTTTGGCCGCCATCGACAGCTCCTCAGGCGCCCAGGCTGAGCAGCTTGCTGCTCAGGCCGGTGTCAAGACGATTGACTACGACCGGTTGGTCCTCGGCGGCGCTGACAACTACTACGTCTCCTTCGACAACGTCGAGGTCGGCAAGCTGCAGGGCCAGGGCCTTGTTGACTGCCTCACCGCGGCGAACGTCGCGAAGCCGTGGAAGATCATCGAGCTCAAGGGCGCGCCCACCGACAACAACGCGACGCTGTTCGCGCAGGGTTACGACGGCGTCCTTGACCCGTTGTACGCCAACGGCACCGCCAAGAAGCTCGGCGAGCAGGCTGTCCCGAACTGGGGCTCCAAGGGCGAGGCCGGCCCGATCTTCGAGCAGATGCTGACCGCGGGTGGCGGCAAGGTTGACGGCGTCATCGGCGCCAACGACTCGATGGGCCAGCAGGTTCTGACGATCGAGCAGAAGCACGGCATCAAGGCGCCGGTCACCGGCCAGGACGCGAGCGTCCAGGGTCTGCAGGCAGTGCTCTCGGGTGCGCAGTGCGGCACCGTGTTCAAGGACACCTCGAAGGAAGCCGCGGGCGCCGCTGAGCTGGCCATCGACTTGATGACCGGCAAGGACCCGGGTTCGCTGGTGAACGGCAAGGTCAACGACGGCCAGACCAAGAAGGACGTCCCCTCGGTTCTCGAGACGCCCGAGTGGGTCACCGCTGACAAGGTCGAGGACGTCGTCAAGGCCAACCAGCAGAAGGCCAGCGACATCTGCACCGGCAGCTACGCAGCGCTCTGCACGAAGTACGGCGTTAGCTGATTGATGACCGATCCGGTGCCGGGCGCGCGCAGGCCGCCCGGCACCGGATCGTGTCGTCCCAAGTGCTTTCGTCGCCCGCCCAGGCAAACCGCCCCGCAGCTCCACCGGTGAAACCGCGGTGAAGACGGGCGGCGGCCGGGCACGGTGTCCTATCTTCAGGTAACCCGGCATTCGACAGCCGCCGCACGCGCAGCACGGTCGGCTGGTCTAGGAGACAGACAGTGGCCGATTCACCCATTTTGTCGATGCGCGGCATTGACAAGAGTTTTGGCGCCATCCAGGTGCTCCACAGCGTCGACTTCAACGTCTATCCCGGCGAAGTTATGGCCCTCGTTGGCGACAACGGCGCCGGCAAGTCGACGCTGATCAAGTGCGTCGGTGGCATCTATCCCATCGATCATGGAGATGTTTTCTTCGAGGGAACGCCCGTGACGATCCACGGCCCACGCGACGCCGCGGCGCTCGGCATCGAGATCGTCTACCAGGACCTCGCATTGTGCGACAACCTCGACATCGTGCAAAACATGTTCTTGGGCCGGGAGATAAAGAAGCGGCCGTTCGGCAACCTCGATGAGCCCGCGATGGAGCAGCGCGCGAGAGAGACCCTGAAGAGCCTGTCGGTCCGCACCGTCAAGTCGGTGCGCCAAGTCGTGTCGAGCCTGTCCGGCGGACAGCGCCAAACCGTTGCGATCGCGAAAGCGGTCCTGTGGAACAACCGGGTCGTTCTCCTCGACGAGCCCACCGCCGCGCTAGGCGTCGCGCAGACCCGGCAGGTGCTTGATCTCGTCCGTCGCCTGGCGCAGAGCGGTCTTGGCGTCGTGCTGATCTCGCACAACATGAACGACGTCATGGAAGTGGCTGATCGGATCACCACGCTGTACCTCGGTCGGGTCGCCGCAGAGGTAAAGAGAGCAGACGTGACATACCAGCAGGTCGTCGAACTGATCACCACCGGGCGCACGGGCACAATCGGCCTCCAGCCGGCGACCGCGGCCGAGAGCGCATAGAAGGTCGGAGATGACTACCCAAGGAAGCACACCGTCCCCCGTCGAGCCGACGACCTCGACCGCGTTGCACCACCAAGAGGGATCGTCTCCAGAAGCGCCCTCGCACTCGATCACCGACTTCACCGCCGACTTCGGCGCGGCGAACCTCCGAGAAACCGTCCACGCATATATCGCGAAGGTGCGCGGCGGCGAGCCCGGCGCGCTTCCCGCGCTCCTCGGCCTCGTCGTCCTGGTCCTGACATTCGGCTTCACGACGAAGCTGTTCATCTCCGTCGGCAACCTCGCGAACGTCCCGGGCCAGGCGGCCCCGACGATCATCATTGCGATGGGCCTCGTCTTCGTCCTCCTTCTGGGCGAGATCGACCTAGCCGCGGGCACCGCGGCTGGGGCGTGCTCTGGCGCGATGGCGCTCGCCGTAAACAACAACGGCAACCTCGCGAAGGTGCTCCACGGCGGAACGTTCGGCGCGTACGTCATCTTCATGGCCGTCGCGTTGATCGTGGCGCTCTGGCAACGACTTTGGCTCGGCGCCGCCGCGGTGTTGTTCGGCCTGGTCATCCTGCTCACGCATCTCGCCAGCAACGACGTGGTTTCGATCGCGCTTGCGGTCACCACCGGAACCGCGATCGGCGTCCTGACCGGCATTTTGGTCGCCCGCGTCGGAATTCCTTCCTTCGTCGTGACCCTCGCGTTGTTCTTGACCTGGCAAGGCGTGCTGCTGTTGTTCGAGGGCAACGGCGCGACGGTGCCGACTCGTGGCTTTGCGGCTATCAACGGCATCGAGAACAAGAACCTGTCGCCGATGTGGGGCTGGATTGTGTTTGTCGTGTCGGTGGTCGGCTACGGGACCGTCACGATCTTCCGGTCGGTGCGACGACGCGCGCGCAACCTGTCGGCCGAACCGCTCGTGCTCGTGCTGCTCAGGCTGGTGCTCCTCATTGTCGTGGGCGCCTTCTCGGTTTACTTCTTGAACAAAAACCGGGGCAAGGGCCTGGTCAAGATCGAGGGAATGCCGTGGATCGTGCCCATCGTCCTCGTGCTGCTTGTCGTGCTCACGCTTTTGCTTACCAAGACGGCGTTTGGTCGTTACCTCTACGCGGTTGGCGGTAACGCGGAGGGCAGCCTTCGCGCGGGTATCAACGTTCCCCGCATGCGAGTTTCGGCGTTCACGATTTCGTCATCGCTCGCGGCCTTCGGCGGTGTCGCGCTGGCGTCCTACTCCGGTGGAGTCAACTCAGGCGCGGGTGGCGGCAACACTCTCCTGTTCGCGGTTGGCGCCGCGGTCGTCGGTGGCACGTCGCTGTTCGGTGGCCGCGGCCGCATTCGCGACGCTGTCCTTGGCGGCCTCGTGATCACGCTGATTCCGAACGGCCTGGGGCTGCACTCCAACATGAGCTCGGCGTATAACTTCGTTATCACCGGCGCGTTCTTGCTTATGGCCGCAGCTGTCGACGCGGCTTCGCGACGACGCTCAGCGGTTTAGCTCGGGCGCCCGTCTGAACGATGTCCCGCCAGCCAGGTGCGACGCAGGATGAAATCCGGCGCCGCAACGTCAGCTCACTCCTTCACGAACTACACATTCACGGTGCCCGGTCGCGCGCCGAACTGACCGGCTCCATGGGATTGAATCGGAGCACGATCAAGGCGCTCGTTGAAGAATTGGTCGACCGCGGCCTTGTCAGCGAGATAATTCCTGACACGGCCGCACGCGCCGGCCGACCGTCGCATGTCGTGGTGCCCAGGTCCGACACCGTCCACGTCCTCGCGGCGGAACTGGGTGTCGACACGACGACGGTCGCCGCCGTCGGTCTGGGTGGTGCCGTTCTCGCTCGCCGGCAGTACATGAGCACGTCTCCGTCGCCGGTCGATCAGACCGTCGACCGGCTCGCGGCCGAACTGGCCGATCTTCAGTCGGAGATGGGCGGTCGACTGGTGGGCGTGGGCGTCGCGGTCCCCGGACTCGTCCAGGGCAGCGACGGCTGGGTCGAGCTCGCGCCCAACCTCGGCTGGCGGGAGGTGCCCTTCGGGAAATTGCTCGCCCGACGGCTCGGGCTCGACGTTCCTGTGAAAGTCGGTAACGACGGCCACGTCGGCGGCCTCGCCGAGCATTTGAGAGGGTCCGGACAGGGCACCGACAACCTGCTCTATGTCAGCGGCGACGTCGGTGTCGGTGGCGGCATCATCCTTGACGGTCGGATCCAGCTGGGCGCGTGCGGATACGCCGGAGAAATCGGCCACATGATGGTCAACCCGAACGGCCGGCCGTGTCGATGCGGCGGGCGCGGTTGCTTCGAGACGGAGGTCGGCGAAGAGTCCGTCCTCGTGGCCTGCGGGCGCTCCCCCGACGCAGGTCGAGCGGGATTGAGGGAGGTCTTCGCTGCTGCCGCCTTGGGCGAACCCGCTGCCGTCGCCGGGTTGCACGACGTGGTCATCTGGCTCGCTCGCGGATTGGCAAGCCTGGTGAACGTCCTCGACACCGAACTGGTGATTCTCGGCGGCACCCTGGCCGGCCTGCTTCCCGCCGTCGGCCCAGGTCTCGCCGCCGAGCTGGCGTCGTTGACAACACTGACCAGCCGACACCCGGTGCCTATCGTCGCGTCGGGCCTCGGCGAGGACTCCGCCATGGTCGGCGCGGCCGAACTCGCCTTCGAGCCGCTGATCGCGCATCCGCTCGGCGCATTCGAGCCGTCTCGATTAGTGCCGCCCCCAAGCGCGCCGACGTCAGCAAGCGCGGCAGGCGTCGCGGTGTGAGTAGGTCAGATGAGATTGCGATGAGAGCCGCCTAAGCACACCGTTGTCAAGCCTTTGGTCGACCCATTGACCTCGATCAGGGAGGCTGTCATGAACGAGCTATTCGCTTTCGCTGTCGCGAAGCCAGCCGAGGCGCCGAAGCAGCTGCACATCGATCGCTACGACCCAGACCGCCAGCAACTCGTGTGGGAGACCGCCGGCGAATCGTCTCTCGGCGACGCGCTGTGCACGCACCTCAGCTATTGGGGATGGAATCCCTGTCATTCGACAGGGACGTCATGCACGGGAACGCGCTGCGACACCAGCGGCTACCTCGGCTGCTACTCCTGCGACTACGGGTGAGCGAACCGCGCTCCTGTTGAAAGGCCCGACTCGCCGCGCACCGGCGGGTCGGGTCTTTTGCTTCGTCGGGCAGCCCGCTCGTGCGACTGCACAGAGACCGAGCTGAGAATGCGTTGAGCGTGGCGGTGGACATTCTCCGTGCGACCCATCCACCTCGATCAGGAGGCGTTCATGGAGAAGCTGTTCGCATTCGAAGTTGCGAAGCCGGTCGCGGCGGCGGCAGTTGCCGTCGACCGCTACGACCCACAACGCCAGCAACTCGTGTGGGAAAGCGCAGGCGACTCGACCCTCGGCTGGGCGTTGTGCACCAGCGCGCACTACTCGGGCTGGAACCCCTGCCACTCGACCGGATCGGCGTGCACGGGCACCCGGTGCGGCACGAGTGGATACGCGGGCTGCTACGCCTGCGACTACGGGTGATCGAGCCAGCCTCGAGCGTATGAGCCTGCCCGGCTCGTCGGTTCGCCGACGAGCCGGGCACGTCCCAAATACCAAGCACGTGAGGTCAAGCGAGGGCCGGTGTCTGAGTCGAGAATCGCGATCATTTCCGACGTTGTCGACGCACATGTCGACGTCATCATCGGAAAACTCATGGCCAGTAAGCACGAGGCGATCAGGCTGAACTCCTCCGACATCCCACTCGGCCTGCGGCTGCGCGCCTCGACCGCCCACTCGAGGTGGCAGGCCTGCTTGCGGGTCAACGCGAACGGTAAGGAGGTGCGCCTCGAAGACGTCACCGCAGTCTGGTGGCGAAAGCCACGGCGACTGGGTTTCCCCGCTGAGATGGGTGAGCGGGCTCGAAGCTTCGCCGCGGAAGAGGTCAAGCACGCGTTCGGGGGCATCCTGGCAACGCTCGACTGCTACTGGGTGAGCCGGCCGGAGCGCATCAAACGCGCGAGCTTCAAGGTCGAGCAACTTCAACGGGCTGCGCAACATGGCTTTGAAGTCCCGGACACGATTGTGACCAACGACCCGGAGACTGCGCGGGCCTTCTACGACGAGCAGCACGGAAAAATCATCTACAAAGTCTTGACGGACCCGTTTCTTGGCGCCGCGAAGATGTCAGCGTGGAATGCCGACGCCGAGTTGGAACCGATCATCGCGGCTACCACTGCGTTGCGTCCGGGGCAGCGGGAGATGTTCGACAGCGTGGAGCTGTCGCCTTGCCTTTTTCAGCAATACGTGCCGAAACACTGTGAATATCGGGTGACGGTGATCGCCGACTCGGTGTTTGTGGCGCAAATCGACTCGCAGCGTTCTGCAGCCGGCAGCATCGACTGGCGCAATGACTACACCGATGCCGTGCCCTACCGGGAAGCGACGTTGCCCGACGAGATCGTCGAACGCTGCGTGTCCCTCGTTCGCTCATACGGACTCGAGTTCAGCGCGCTTGATCTCATCCACACTCCGGACGATCGATTCGTGTTCCTGGAGAACAATCCAAACGGCCAGTTCCTCTTCGTCGAAGAACGCGTTCCCAGTCTGCGGATGGCCGACGCATTGGTGTCCGCGCTCGTCGCGGGAAAGGCGCGCGCGGATGTCTGTTGACCCGCGAGACGCCGCCGAGGAGTTGACGAGCGCCGTCCACGCCTTCAGCCTGAAAAGACGACGGTCGGCCGTCGTCGTACACGGCTTGATCGACGGCGCCATGAGCGACCAAATCGCGGAGCGTCTACAAGGCGGCGCGCCTGCGACGGCCATCGACGTCATCCTGACGACGCAGGGCGGGACGGCGACCGCAGCGTTGCGCACCATGCGCTTGCTGCGCAACGCCGCCGATGTCGTGACGGTTCTCGTGCCGCGACGTGCTCGCTCGGCTGGCACTCTGTTCTGCCTGGGTGCCGACGAGCTCGTCGTTTCAGCGACCACTGAGTTCGGCCCCCTTGACCCGATCACCGCAGGTTCCGCTGGCGGTGGGCCCACCACGGCGATTTCGGCGTCAGACGTCCGCGGGTTCGTGTTGCTTGCGAGTGACTGGTTTCGGGTCTCGGCGCGCGAAGCCGAGGTGTTGGCGCTCATCAGCCAGCATGTGTCTCCGATCGCACTTGCCCAGATCTACCGGTCGGAGTCGCTCGTGCGGCGGGTCGCGCGCGAACTCATTCCGCGTAACGCACCGACCGCAACGCGAGCCGAAGTTGACGCGCTGACAGAACATCTGGTGACGAGTTACGAGTCGCATGACTACCCGATAACGCCCGACGAATTGCGCGCATTGGGTGTGAACCTACGCTACGGCGGCCACGACGAAATCGCGTCCACACATCAGGTGACCAACGCGGCCCGCCGGCTTTTCGACGCGGCCGCGTATGCCGGCACCGAGTTGCCGACCATCGTCGAGGTTTGCGTGACGCCGACATCGGCGGCACAACCGCTGCCCGGCCGCGATTCTGCTCTTCCGCATCACGCCCCACTCATCGAATGCGAGGTTTCTTCATGAACCTAAGCGCTGCGTTGGCTCTCGCGCAGGCAGTGGTGTTCGTGGCGTTCGTCGCGTCACTCGTTCCGAAGGCTCGGAATTGGCGGCGCTTCGTCTCGACGGTTCGCGCGTTCACATCGATCGGTGAGCGGCCCGCCCGGGTGGTCGCGGCGGCGCTGTCTGCGGGCGAGGTGGCAGCGGCGGCGCTCCTCTGGAGCATGTCGACCGCGGTCGTAGCGTTCGCTATCTCCGCTGCGCTTCTCATCGCGTACACAGTGACGATCGGTATCGCCCGCACGCACGGCTCGGACGTCGGTTGCAACTGCTTCGGCCAGAGCCGTTATCCAGTGTCGTGGTTTGACGCGAGCCGGAACGTGGTGTTTCTCGCCGCCTGCGCGCTCGGGCTGGTGGCCGCACTCCGGCACTCGACGCCAGCCGTACCAAGCGTCAGGGGGCTCTTCCTGCTAATCGGCACGATCGTCGTGCTGCTCGCCGTTCAACTTCGCGACGTCACGAAAACCATTCTTCGGCCAATCGGATCAGAGGAGCCAGCATGACCGCCGATCGTGTTGTGTTGTACGTGCTGTCTCTTGGTTTGTTGCTAAATCTGTGCCTCACACTGCGGCTGGCCGCGTACGCCCACCGACTCGCGAACCCATCGCTCGAAGAGCCTGAGCGGTTGCCCGAGTTGGAGATCGGACAGCTCCAACCTGGCTATCGCGCACGTCTCGCGAGCGGCGGCCGGGTGACCGAGCGGTCGTTCGCCGCCAAAAGCGTCGCGTACGTGTTCCTCTCCCCCAACTGCGGTGGATGCGCCACAACCTTTCCGCAGCTGCAACGCTTTCACGGCCCCGCACACGAGCTTGGGGTTGAGATCGTCGTTGTCACCGACACCGGACCGAAGCAAACGTCGAGTTGGCTCGACGAGTTCCGCGCGAACGGCGTGACAATCGAGACGCCCGTGATTCAGGCGCACACCCGCGAAAGCGACCTCGTGACCACGTACAACGGCCCCGGGTTGTTCCCCTACTACTGCTTCATCGACCACCACGGACGCGTCCAGTCGCGCGGGGTCGTCGGTAAAGACGAGTGGCTCGACTTGATCGAGTGGTGGGCGGGTCGCACCGGCTACCCCCTGCCGGACGCTCCTGCTCTCGTCCCTGGCACGGTCTGACACGTCCGAGCGATGCAATCCGAGACGACGACCGCGGTCGATGCTCGACACCACCGACTGAAGCGGGTAGCCGAACTCCTTCGCGTGTTGTGGCTAACCGCCGGGCTGCTCTGGACGTCGGCACGCCGCCAACTGGCCGTCTTCTTCATCCTGCAGGTCGTGACGACGGCCGCCGCGACGGCGACGCTCCTCGTCGTCCGGATCATATTCGGAATGGCGCAAGGTCCGACGCCCACCACGCAGGCTGCACAGGTGCTCGCGATCGCGGGGCTGCTCGCGGTCGTGCTGGCGGTTTCGTCGGTGTCGCTGACGCTGCAACGCAACGTCATCACCACCATGAGCGAATACGCCGGCATGCATGCGCTCGAGCATGTCCTCGACGTCGCGGCGGCGTGTCCGCTGGACGCGTTCGATTCCGCGGACTTCCATGGGCGCCTGCAACGTGCGCAAAACACCAGCCAACGACCAGTCGAGCTAGCACAGGCGCTGCTTGCGATCGGTCAGGCGGCCGCGACCGCCGTTGCGCTCGTCGGCGTCCTCATCGTCATTCAGCCCGAACTGGTGCTCATCGCCGTGACGTCCGCCGTGCCGATTCTCGTCACCTCGGCTGCGGCGAGTCGGCGGCTTTTCGTCGCCGCAGTCAGCATGGTGCGGATGGACATGGCTCGCCGCTACGTTTGCCAGCTGCTCACGTCTCGCTCCTCGGCAAAAGAGGTGCGGCTCTTTGAGATGGCGTCGTTCCTGCGAGAAAAGAACCGCAGTCTCTTCGAGCAGCGCATGACCATTCTGCGGCGAACGATGCGCAAGAACGCGATCACCGCAGGTGCTGGCGGAGCCCTCACGGGTACCGGGATTGCGGCCTCCGCCGCGTTCCTCGTCACCGCGGTCGGCTCAGGTCGGGTGTCGGTGGCCTCGGCCGCGACTGCGGTTGCGGCGCTTGTACAGCTCAACGCGCTGCTGACAGCAATATCGGCGAACGTGTCGCAGGTCTACAGCAACGCGCTGTTCTTCGACGATTACCAGATCTTTTGCCACGAGGCGCGAGCCCTTCAACGGGTTCCAGCGAGCGCGTTGCCGTCCGTCAAGACCCTCGACCACATCGAGTTGCGCAACGTGAGCTTCCGCTACCGCGACGGGCGGAGGCCCGCTCTGGACGACGTTTCCATCGACATCAGACGCGGCGAGGTGGTGGCGCTGGTCGGCCCGAATGGCTCGGGCAAGACGACCCTGGCGAAGGTGCTGTGCGGTTTGTATCAGCCATCCGATGGCAGCGTGGTTTGCGACGGATCCGTCATCGACGAGAGCTCAGCTGTGGCGTACCGCAATCGGATCGCGGTCGTCTTTCAGGACTTCGGCCGCTACCAGTTCACACTCGCTGAAAACATCTCGTTCAGCGTTGACAACGATGGCCCCGCACGACGAAGGGTCGTTGACGCGGCGACCTTGTCCGGCGTCCAGTCTTTTGTCCCGTCACTGCCCCTTGGCTACGACACGGAACTCAGCCGCGAGCTCACCGACGGGACCGACCTATCTGGAGGCCAGTGGCAGCAAGTCGCGTTGGCGAGGGCGTTCTATCGCAACGCTCCCCTGGTGATATTGGACGAACCGACGGCGTCGCTCGACGCCATGGCCGAAGAGCGGCTGTTCGAGACGATCCGCACAATGTTCCTCGGCAGAGCCGTCCTCCTGATCTCGCACCGTTTCTCGACCGTGAGATCGGCAGACCGCGTCTACGTGCTCGAACGCGGACGGTTGACCGAGACAGGCACGCATGACTCGCTCCTCGCGCACGGCGGCACGTACGCGCAGATGTACAACCTGCAAGCCGCGCCCTACCTCGCCTCGGCGAAATAGTCCCTGCTCCGACATGCTGAGCACTTGTCAACGAGTCTCCCGATCAATAACGTGTGCGAACAGCATCACGAGTGCGCAGGTCTACGAAGAAAGTCCGAACCGTCCTTCTCGGCACGGGAGCACCATGCTGCTGACGATCTTGGGCCCGATCCAGTTCCACGGCGAGCTCGGCTGCGGCGTCGGGGGTCGCGAGATGGCTCTGATGACGGAGCTGCTCGTGCATTCCGGCGAGCCGGTCCCGATTGCGCACCTCGCTGACGAGGTATGGGCTGATCACGCGGTCGACAACCCCGTGCACGCCGTCCAAACGCTGATATCTCGGCTACGGTGTCGGCTCTCCGCCCTCCCGCACTCCGCCGAATCGGCGACGATAACGACGCATGGTCGCGCGTATTTGCTGTCGGTGAGCGATCTCGCGGTCGACTCCTTGCGATTCGAACACCTGCTCCGCCGCGCTCGCGCATCGTCGAACGCCGGGGACCTACCGAGTGCCGCGCACTATTACGAGCAGGCACTTGCCCTTTGGCACGGGCCAGCGCTGGCCACCGCGAGCACCGAGTCGCGGTGCATTCAGGCAGAGCGGGTGCGGCTTGAAGAAGTACGCCTTGCGGCGATTGAAGAATTCGCCGAGGTGCGCCTGCGCCGTGGCGACGCCCAGGGCGTCGTGAGCGAACTCGCCCCGATCGTCGAACGCCATCCCTTCCGAGAGGGACTGCAGGGACTGCTGATGCTCGCCCTTCACCACAGCGGCCGGACGGCGGAGGCGCTCGCGCGTTACCAGCGGACGCGGGCGGTGTTCGTCGACGAGTTGGGCATCGACCCCGGGCCCGGGTTGCGGGCCTTGCACGAGCAAATGCTGAACGCCGACCCGCGACTGGCGCCGGCGGCGTCCCGCGCCGAAGCGGAGCTGACGCAGTCAGCCGCCGCGCGCAGCGCGCCGTCCGGGATTCCGGTGGTGCGCACACCGCATCGCGCGCTGATCAGATCGCGAACACCACTGCCGAAACCGTACGGCGCTTTTGGTCGTCGCCGCGGCGTGAGACCCGGCCCGCTGGCGCCCGAGCCGGAGTAAGCCTAAGGTGGCGCACGCTGCCCGCCGGACGTGTCGAGCGGCAAGCGCAGCGGGACGACTGGCGCCGTGGGACGACCGGCGCAGCGGGACGACTAGTGCAGCGGAAGGAACTGGCCGACCGCGACTGCCGCGAACAGCAGCGTCAGATAGCTGATCGACATGTGAAACAACCGCATCGGCTTGGGGTCGGCGCCGGCGCGGGCCCGCGCCGACAGCCGGTGCGCCTCAATCAAGAACCAACCGCCTACCAGGACGGCGAATCCGAGGTAGGGCAGGCCGGCATGGCCAATCGGCACCAGTAGCAGCGACAGCCCGACCATCAGGTAGGAGTAGCCGAGAATCTTGCGGGCCACCACGGTGGGCTCGGCGACCACCGGCAGCATCGGCACCCCGGCCGCCGCGTAGTCGTCGCGAAACTTCATCGCGAGCGCCCAAAAGTGCGGCGGGGTCCAAGCGAAAATCACGCCAAACAGCACGAACGCCGGCCAGCCGACCCCGCCGGTGACCGCCGCCCAGCCGACCAGCACGGGGAAGCAACCGGCCGCGCCGCCGATGACGATGTTCGACGGGGTGCGGCGCTTCAGACCAAGCGTGTACACGAAGACGTAGACCAAGATGGCGCCGTCGCAGAGCAACGCCGACGGCCAGTTGACGGCGAAACCCATCAGCGCCGTGGAGGCGACGCCCAACGCGATACCGAACCGAAGTGCGTTGGCTGGCGCGACGACGTGCCTTGCGAGCGGACGACGAGAGGTGCGGCGCATGATCTGGTCGATGTCGCGGTCGACGTAGCAGTTGATCGTGTTGGCGCTGCCCGCGGCGAACGTGCCGCCGACGAGAGTCACCGCGATCAGCCACAGCGGCGGCAGGCCGCGCTCGGCCAGAATCATCGCCGGCACCGTCGTGACCAACAGCAGTTCGATGATGCGCGGCTTGGTGAGCGCGACGTAGGCGCGCACAACGCTCGAGGCTCGCCGACCACGCGGGGCCTGCGGGCCCGCCGGCAACGGCTCGACGATCACTGACACGCGCGTGGTTCTCGCAATCGAGCTTCGGATTTCACCAGCCCGGCAACCCGACGTTGCCGCGCTTGCATCCTAGCGAGCCGAGCCCGACCCGACTCGGCGGTACGGTGCGCGCAACCGGCCTGCCCGTGGGTAGACCGGCTGGATAGGCTGATCAGTGAGATCACCTGCGGCATTTTTTGGCGCAGCCCGCAGCTGCCCGTAGCTGCCTGAAGCTGTCTTAGAGGAGCGATGCACGCCGTGGCCGACCAGCAATCGAAGACCCGTCCCGCCGCCAGTTCGTCGTCCGACCTCGAGTGGAGCGATCTCGACAAGACGGCCGTCGACGTCGTGCGCGCCCTCGCCATGGACGCCGTTGAGACGGCCGGCTCGGGCCATCCCGGCACGGCGATGAGCCTGGCACCGGCCGCGTACCTGCTGTTCCAGCGGCTGCTGCGCCACGACCCCACCGACCCGGGCTGGGTCGGTCGAGACCGGTTCGTGCTGTCGTGCGGGCACTCCAGCCTCACGCTATACATCCAGCTCTACCTCTCCGGCTACGGCCTGACCCTTGAGGACATCGAGCACTATCGGCAGTGGGGCTCGCTGACGCCGGGCCACCCCGAGCACGGGCACACCGCAGGCGTCGAGACCACCACCGGCCCGCTCGGCCAAGGCGTCGGCAACGCGGTCGGCATGGCGATGGCGGCCCGCCGCGAGCGCGGCATGTTCGACCCTGACAGCGCGCCAGGGCAAAGCGTCTTCGACCACACCATCTGGGCCTTCTGCTCAGACGGCGACATGGAGGAGGGCGTGCAGTCCGAGGCCGCGAGCATCGCCGGCCACCAGCAGCTCGGCAACCTGGTCTTGCTTTACGACGACAACCACATCTCCATCGAGGGCAACACCAAGGTCGCGTTCTCGGAGGACGTCGGCAAACGCTACGAGGCGTACGGCTGGTACGTGCAGCACGTCGACGACGTGAACGACGTCCAGGCATTGCACAACGCGCTGGTGACCGCCCGCGACGCCACCGACAAGCCGAGCCTCGTCGTCGTCCGCTCGATCATCGCCTGGCCAGCGCCCAACGCGCAGAACACCGGCAAGGCACACGGCGCCGCCCTTGGCGCTGACGAAGTCGCAGCCACCAAGAAGGTGCTCGGCTTCGACCCCGAGAAGAAGTTCTACGTCCCGGACGACGTCCTCGCGCATGCCCGCGAGGTGGTGGATCGTGGCCGCGCATTGAACAAGGAGTGGTCGGAGCGGTTCGACGCCTGGCGCGAGAGCAACCCAGAACGCGCCGCCGAACTCGACCGGACGCTGGCCCGGCGGCTGCCGGCCGGTTGGGACTCCGACCTGCCCACTTTCGAAGCGGGCAAGGCGGTCTCGACGCGCAAGGCCTCCGGTCAGGCGATCCAGGCGCTGGCCGCGAAGCTGCCCGAGCTGTGGGGCGGGTCGGCCGACCTCGCTGAGTCGAACCTCACCGACATCGAGCACGGCGGCTCGTTCCTGCCGCCGGCCCACGGTGGCGACCCCTATGGCCGGGTGTTGCACTTCGGCATTCGCGAGCACGCGATGGGCGCGATCATGAACGGCATCACGCTGCACGGCGCGACGCGCGTGTTCGGCGGCACATTCCTCGTGTTCAGCGATTACATGCGCCCCGCCGTGCGGCTGGCCGCGTTGATGAAACTGCCGGTGACCTACGTGTGGACCCACGACTCCATCGGCCTCGGCGAGGACGGCCCCACTCACCAACCCATCGAGCACCTCGCGGCGCTGCGGGCCATCCCGGGCCTCGACGTCGTCCGACCGGCCGACGCCAACGAGACGACGGTGGCCTGGCGCACGATCATCGAGCACACCGACAGGCCGGCCGGCCTGTGCCTGTCGCGGCAGAACCTGCCGGTCTTCGATCGCTCGTCGCTCGCCTCAGCCGAGGGCGCCGCAAAGGGTGGCTACGTGCTCGCCGAGGCCGGCAGCGGCGCGCCCGAGGTCATCGTCATCGCCACCGGCTCCGAGGTGCAGATCGCCTTGGCGGCAAGGGAACTGCTCGAGGCCGAGGGAACGCCAACACGCGTCGTGTCGATGCCATGCAGGGAGTGGTTCCTCGCGCAGACGGACGCCTACCGGCAAGAGGTTCTGCCGCCGAACGTGAAAGCGCGCGTGTCGGTCGAGGCGGCCGTCGCCATGGGCTGGCGCGAGTTCGTCGGCGACCACGGCGAGAGCCTGTCGATCGAGCACTACGGCGCCAGCGCCGCCTACCAGGTCATCTACGAGCAGTTCGGCCTCACCGCCGACCGAGTGGTGGCCGCCGCGCACGCGAGCCTGTCGCGGGTGCGCGGAATCCCCGGTTCGACCACCGGAAACTGAGCAAGCAAAGGAAATATCGAACCGGCTCCCCGGTCCGCGACGAAAGGAACATCATGAGTGACGCGCTCGCACAGCTGTCGTCGGCCGGCGTCTCGGTCTGGATCGACGACATCAGCCGAGACCGACTGAGCACGGGCAACCTGGCTGACCTTATCCGCGACCGGCACGTCGTCGGCGTCACCTCAAACCCCACGATCTTCGCGAAGGCGATCGAGACCAGCGAGCTTTACGACCCGCAGGTGCATGACCTGGGTGTCCGCGGGGTCGATGTGGGTGAGGCGTTGCGGGCCATCACGGCTTTCGACGTCCGATGGGCCTGCGACGTGTTCCGTCCGGTGTACGAGACGTCGAACGGCGTCGACGGCCGGGTGTCGATCGAGGTCTCCCCCGACATCGCGCACGACACTGACAAGACAATCGCCGAGACCCGTGCGTTGTGGTGGCTGGTCGACCGGCCCAACCTGTTCGTGAAAATCCCCGCCACAGTTCCGGGAATCCCGGCGATCGCGCAGGGCCTCGCCGAGGGCATCAGCATCAATGTGACGCTTATCTTCTCCCTTCAGCGTTACGCCGCAGTGATCGACGCGTTCTTCGACGGCATGGAGCGCGCGCTCAAGGCCGGTCATGACCTTTCCAACCTCGCGTCGGTCGCGTCTTTCTTCGTCTCTCGGGTCGACACCGAAGTCGACAAGCGGTTGGAGAAGATCGGCGGCGACGCGATGGAGCTGAAAGGCAAGGCGGCAGTCGCGAACGCCCGGCTGGCTTACCAGCTCTACGAGGAGAAGTTCTCCTCTGAGCGGTGGCAGCGATTGGCGGCTGCTGGCGCGAAGCCGCAGCGGCCGTTGTGGGCCTCGACGTCGACTAAAGACCCGTCGTTGCCCGACACGATTTACGTCACGGAACTGGTAGCGCCCGGCACCGTTAACACGATGCCCGAGTCGACGTTGCAGGCGACCTACGATCACGGCGAAATCCCCACCGACAGCGTTCGCGGCAACTACGCCGACGCCCAGGGCGTTCTCGACAAGCTGGAGTCGCTTGGCATCAGCTACGACGACGTCGTCGACACTCTGGAACGCGAGGGCGTCGAGAAGTTCTCCGCGTCGTGGAGCGAACTGACGAGCACCATCGGCAAGCAGCTGAAGCAGAAGGCGGGGCACTGACCACGATGGCGCACGTCCACGAGGCGACCGAGTTCGCCGGCGTCAACGTGAAACTGACCGGCGCCGACTACGTCACCCCTGCGAAGAACGCAGAACGGGAGCTTGCCGAGTCGGGCTTTGCGGCAAAGCTCGCGGCGAAGAACGCCACACTCTGGGGTTCCGACGCCGAGCACGAGGCCTCGATCCGCCTCGGCTGGCTGGACCTGCCCAAAACCTCGTGGCAGTACGTCGAGGAACTCAAGGAACTGCGCGCCGAACTAGAGGAGGCCGGGCTGCACCGCGTCGTCCTCGCCGGGATGGGCGGATCGTCGCTCGCACCCGAGGTCATCGCGGCCACCGCTGGCGTTCGACTCACCGTTCTTGACACCACCGACGCCGGGCAGGTGGCGGCCGCGATCGCCGAGGACATCGAGCACACCGTCGTGGTCGTCTCGAGCAAGAGCGGCGGCACGCTCGAGACCGACAGCCACCGGCGCGCGTACGAGCAAGCCTTCAGAGAGGCTGGAATAGCTCCTGCTGCGCGAATCATCGTCGTGACTGATCCTGGTTCGCCGTTTGAGAAACTCGCCCGAGACGCCGGCTACCGGGTCTTCCTCGCCGACCCGAACGTCGGCGGCCGCTACAGCGCGCTTTCGGCGTTCGGTTTGGTGCCGAGCGCGCTGGCCGGGGTCGACATCGAAGGTCTGCTTCGTGACGCCGAAGCGCTGCTGCCAAGTCTCGACAAGGACCTCGACAACCCCGGTTTGACCTTGGGGGCCGCTCTCGGTGAGGCCGGCCGCGCTGGGCGCGACAAGGTGATCCTCGCCGACTTCGGGTCCCGACATCCGGGTTTCGGCGACTGGGCGGAGCAACTGATCGCCGAATCCACCGGCAAGCTCGGTACCGGCTTGCTACCCGTGGTGGTCGAATCGGTCGAGGCCCCTGACTTCGCGCCAGCGCCCGACCGGCAGCTCGTCACGCTCGGCACCGCCTTGCACATCGATGGCATCACCGTGTCGGGCAATCTCGGCGCCGAGTTCTTGGCGTGGGAGTACGCCACCGCCGTGGCCGGCCAACTGCTCGGCATCAACCCGTTCGACCAGCCGAACGTTCAGGAGTCGAAAGACAACACAAACAAAATCCTCGAGGCCGCCGGCGACGGACCGCTGCCAGAAGGCAAGCCGGTGTTCACCGACGGCGTGGTCGAAATCCACACCGACGACCCCATCCTCCTGGGCGGCGCGGGTGATCTCGCCGGTGTGCTGTCGGCGCTGCTTCGCGCGGTACCCGATCGCGGCTATCTCGCGGTGATGGCCTATCTCGACAGGCACGTCGACGCGTCGGTCTCACTCGTGCGCAAAGCGCTCGCCAACCGCACCGAGCGCCCCGTCACGTTCGGTTGGGCGCCCCGGTTCTTGCACTCGACCGGGCAGTACCACAAGGGCGGTCCACAAACGGGCGCGTTCCTTCAGATCACCGGCACGGTCGCGCACGACCTGCCCATCCCCGGCCGCCCGTTCGGCTTCGCCCGACTTCAGATGGCACAGGCGCTTGGCGACCTTCGGGCGCTCCAACAACGGGCAAGGCCGGCAATCCGGCTGCATCTCAAAGACCGCACAATCGGCATCCAGCAACTGCTCGACGCCGCCGGTTCGGTCGGTCACGTGCGATGAGCATGACGGCCGGGGAGGCGGTCAACCCGCTACGCGACCCACGCGACCGGCGGCTCCCCCGCGTCGCCGGACCGTGCGGGTTGGTGCTCTTTGGTGTGACGGGCGACCTCTCGCGCAAGAAGCTGATGCCGGCGATTTACGACCTCGCGAACCGCGGTCTGCTGCCGCCCGGGTTCGCGCTCGTCGGGTTCGCCCGTCGCGATTGGGCAGACGAGGATTTCGCGCAGGTCGTGCATGACGCGGTCAAGCAGTACGCCCGCACGCCCTTCCGGGAGGAGGTGTGGGACCAGCTCGCCGACGGTTTTCGCTTTGTGCCAGGAGAATTCGACGACAACGAAGCGTTCGACACGCTGGCGCAGACCATCCAGGACCTCGACCGGGTGCGCGGCACCGGGGGCAATCACGCCTTCTACCTGTCGATCCCGCCGCGCTTTTTCCCCGTCGTCATCGGCCAACTGAAACGCTCCGGGTTGTCGGTGTCCGATCCCACGGCATGGCGGCGGGTCGTCATCGAGAAGCCGTTCGGCCACGACCTGCGCAGTGCCCGCGAGCTCAACGACATGTTGAGCGAGGTCTTCCCACCGGAGTCGGTTTTTCGCATCGACCACTACCTCGGCAAGGAGACCGTCCAGAACATCCTGGCCCTTCGGTTCGCCAACACTCTGTTCGAGCCGTTGTGGAACCGCTCGTACGTCGACCACGTGCAAATCACGATGGCCGAAGACATCGGCATCGGCGGTCGAGCGGGCTACTACGACGGCATCGGCGCGGCCCGCGACGTCATTCAAAACCACCTCCTGCAACTGCTCGCCCTCACCGCCATGGAAGAGCCGGTGAGTTTCGACGCGCAGTCGCTGCGGATGGAAAAGACGAAAGTGCTTTCGGCGGTGCGCATTCCAACTGACCTGGCCGCGCACACGGCGCGCGGGCAATACGGCGGCGGCTGGCAAGGCGGCGAGAAAGTCTGCGGATACCTTGAGGAGCAAGGCATTCCTCCGACGTCGGCGACCGAAACGTTCGCCGCTGTCAAGCTCGAGGTCGACACCCGGCGGTGGGCGGGTGTGCCGTTCTACCTGCGCGCCGGCAAGCGGCTTGGACGTCGAGTGACCGAGGTCGCGCTGGTGTTCCAACGCGCGCCACACCTTCCGTTTAGCGCGACCGCCACCGAAGAGCTTGGCGAAAACGCGCTTGTGATCCGCATCCAGCCCGACGAAGGCGTCACGATGCGCTTCGGTTCCAAAGTGCCCGGGACGTCGATGGAAGTTCGCGACGTCAACATGGACTTCGCATACGGCGAGTCGTTCACCGAGTCGAGCCCAGAGGCGTACGAGCGGTTGCTGCTCGACGTGCTGCTAGGCGACCCGCCGCTGTTCCCGCGGCACGAGGAAGTCGAGCTGTCGTGGGAAATTCTCGACCCCATCGAGGAATTCTGGGCAACCCAGGGGCAACCGGAGCAGTATCGGTCTGGCGGCTGGGGGCCGCCGTCGGCCAACGCGATGCTCGCCCGTGACGGCAGAAGCTGGAGGAGGCCGTGAGGCCGACGACCATTTATCCGAGGGTCTGGAGGAGGCCGTGAGGCCGACGACCATTTATCCGAGGGTCTGGCGACGGCCGTGAACTTCGACCTTCCTCACACCCGGTCGTCGGCGATCCTCAGCGCGCTGACCGACGCGCGGCATCGGTCAGGCACCGCCGCGCTCGGCATGGTGTTGACGCTCGTCGTGGACGTCGACGAGGTCGGCCATCACGACGCGCTGCGCGCCGCGGTGGCGGCGGCTCGCGAGCACCCCTGTCGCGTTGTGACGGTCATCCGCCGCGCCGCGACCGCGCCGCCGCGGCTCGACGCCGAGATCCGGGTCGGCGAGGAGAGCTCGCTGGCCGAGGTCATCGTCCTGCGGTTATATGGCGAGCTGCGCAACCAGGCCGACTCAATTGTGCTGCCGCTGTTGTTGCCCGACGCGCCGGTGCTCGTGTGGTGGCCTGGTCAAGCGCCCGCGATTCCGTCGCAGTCACCGCTCGGCTTGCTGGCCAAGCGGCGCGTCACCGACGCCGCAGCCGCGCGCAACCCGATGGGCATCTTGAAGGCGCGCAGCCAAGATCACTCCCCTGGCGACACCGACCTGGCCTGGACCAGGCTCACCCCGTGGCGCACGCTGCTCGCCGCCGCGCTCGACCAACCGTTCGACCAGATCGTCGCGGCCGAAGTCGGCGCCGCCAAGAACAATCCGAGCGCCGAGCTGCTCGCGACCTGGCTGGAAAACCAGCTGCACGTGCCGGTCGAACGGAAGGTCACCAGGGGCCCTGGTCTCACCAGCGTGCAGCTCACGACGAAGCGAGGTCACATCATCATCAGTCGGCCAGACGGTCGGCTCGCCACCCTTGAGCGCGACGGCCAGCCCGACCGCGCCGTCGCCCTGCCGCGGCGGACCACCGACGAGCTGCTCGCCGAAGAGCTACGCAGGCTCGACCCCGATGACATCTACAACGAGACGATTCGCCGCGTCTTTGGCGCGGCGGCGCTGCTGTCGGACGCCGAGACCGGGTTG
>JAICYF010000239.1 GCA_025934355.1 Acidothermaceae bacterium | reverse complement strand
TCGCGATCGGCGTCCTTCTCGTTGTCGTCGCGGTTGTCCTCGCGATCGAGACGAAGAGCTTGCTGATCGGTGAGTCGGCGTCTGCTGACGTCGAGCGCGCCATTGTCGACGCGCTGCTCGCGGGTCCGGAAGTCGATCGCGTCATTCACCTGCGCACGCTTCACCTCGGCCCGGAGGAGCTGTTGGTTGCCGCGAAAATCGCAGTGGCGCACGACAACACGGCCGACATGGTGGCGAAGGGCATCGACGCCGCGGAGCGCCGCGTGCGGGCCGCGGTCGGCCTGCAAGCGGTGATTTACCTCGAGCCGGACCTCGACCGCGGCGTCGCGGTTTGAGCCTCGATCACCCGAGCCATGCGCGCAGGGCGGCCGTCGCTTGCTCGCAACCGACCTTCGCGGGCGGGTCTGCGCGTAACCGCAACGGCGGCGCTTGCCAGGCAGAACTTGCCGCTGTCGCTAGCTTTTCGGCGGTGTTGTGGGTGCCCCGAGGTGCGCCGAAGCCGAGCAGATACCGCGCGACGTCGTAACGCACGTCGGGGTTGGCGAGCAGCGTTCCGTGCAGCGCTGACACGGTCTCATGCGGAATCGCTGACAACGCGTTGGGCGGCACACCGACGGCGTCGGCCAACGGCAGGACGGCGAATTGCTGCACGCCGGCGACCGGGCAGCCAAAGACCTGGTTCAGCGCGGCGGCGTGTGAGCCGAGCGACTCGATGAAGGGGCTGTCGGCCGAGACGTGCAATGGGGTGAGGGCGTTGGTGGCGTTCGCGATGCCGCGCAACACCCAGCCCGCGCCGAAGCCGGAACCGGTTTCGCCAGGCGCGGGATAACTTCCGCGCGCGGGCCGCACCAACGGGCTGAGCAGGACGACGTGGTCGACGGGCGGGTTCGGCGTCGTGAGCAGGTAAATCGTCGCGAGGAGTGACCCTTCGCTTTCACCGACGATGTCGATGTGATGACCGCTTTGCCGGGCCAACTGACTGACTTGCACGCGGAACTTGCCGAGTAGCACCGGCAGCGACTGTTGGGTCGCCGACGCGTCGTAGGCGACCGGCTCGCCTTTGCCGGTGGTACCCAGATAGGAGAACTCGCGCGCGGAGAATCCGCGGCCAAGGCTTTGCGGGTTGCCGTCCCAGTGCACGCCGTAGCCGCTGACCAGCAGCACCTTGCGCTCTGGGTGGTGCGTGGCGTCGACGGCCGTTCGCGGGGCTGGCCGCGGGGCCGCCGAACTCGGCGGTGTCGCGGCGGCCGTCACGCCCAGCACGGTGACCGCCACGACGCCGGCCAGCCCGAGCGGGCTGATCGGCGCGAGTCGCAATCGGGCCGGCCTTGCCAGCGCGCGGACGAAGCCTCTCCAGGCCCACGCGTCGGCCAGCCCAGCCGCGATCGCGATGGCTGGCGCCCAGCCCCTCGGCGCCGACACAATCACCGCACCCGCGACGGTGAGTTCGAGGTAGCTCAGTAGTACCCAGCCGACCGAGCGCAACCGGGGGTGCCGCAGCCACCAGCAGTCGACCGGGCCGTGATGGACGAAGATCGCGATGCCGACGGCTGATGGAATGGCGGCCAGCCACAAGTCGGAGATCGGCGCCAGCGAAAACGCGACGAGCAGTGCCGCGCAGGGGCTCAACAGCAGGGCGGCCACCGCGGTCGAGGTGACACCGCGGGTGATGGCCTTTCGCCACGACAACGGTTCGGCGGTGGCTGGCCAGGCGGCCTTCACCATCGCGGCGGTCAGCACGCCGCGCCCGGCGAGCAACAGCACCGCGCCGCTGATCAGGGGGAACCAGTTTCCCGCGAAGGTGAGCAGCCAGCGCTCGTCATGGAACACCCCCCACGGCGCGGGGGCGGCGACCTGGGGCGCGAGCGCGAGCGCGGAGCCGGCGTCCAGGTGAAGTAAGGCGAGTGTCTCGATGCCGACAAGCCCGACGCAGAGCGCCGCCAGGCGGGCGAACGGGGGCGCCGCGGCGACCGGCGCGACGGCCTGGGCCAGGCGGGTCAGGCGGGTGAGCTTGGTTGTACTGGTCGCGCGGGTCGCCCGCTGCCCGAGTCGCGGACGGCTGGTGACGTCCTGTCGGGTGAGGGCCATGGCGGACCGTTACCCGGCTAACGGGCGACTTATGACGCTGCGATCACGGAAAGATAACGAAATGATCACGGCAGCGCCGTGACGGGTAACCGGCGGCGGCCCGTATCCTCGTCGTGAACGATCGAGACTCGCCCAGCACCCCGGAGTGCCATATGACGCCCGATTTCAAGGTCGCCGACCTCTCACTCGCGGCTTTCGGCCGCAAAGAGATTTCCCTCGCCGAGCACGAGATGCCCGGCCTGATGGCGATGCGCGAGCGCTACGGCGAGTCGAAGCCGCTGTCCGGCGCGCGGATCACCGGCTCACTGCACATGACCGTGCAGACCGCTGTGCTCATCGAGACGCTCGTCGCGCTCGGCGCGCAGGTGCGCTGGGCGAGCTGCAACATCTTCTCCACCCAAGACCACGCCGCCGCGGCGGTCGCCGTCGGCCCGACCGGCACGCCCGACGCGCCCGCCGGCATCCCCGTCTACGCGTGGAAGGGCGAGTCGCTGCCCGAGTACTGGTGGTGCACCGAGCAAGTGCTGCGCTGGCCCGACGGCCCCGAGGGTGCCACTGGTCCGAACATGATTTTGGACGACGGTGGCGACGCCACCTTGCTCGTGCACAAGGGCGTCGATTTCGAGAAGGCCGGGGCGGTCCCGGATCCCTCGACCGCCGACTCGGAGGAGTTCGCCGTCGTCCTGACGCTTTTGCAGCGTTCGCTGGCAGAAGACCCGCAGCGCTGGACCGCCGTCGCGTCCGCAATCAAGGGCGTGACGGAGGAGACCACGACTGGCGTGCACCGGCTGTACCAGATGTCGTCGTCCGGCTCATTGCTCTTCCCAGCCATCAACGTCAACGACTCGGTGACGAAGTCGAAGTTCGACAACAAGTACGGCTGCCGCCACTCACTGGTCGACGGCATCAACCGCGCGACCGACGTCCTCATAGGGGGCAAGGTCGCTGTGGTGTGCGGTTACGGCGACGTCGGCAAGGGCTGCGCCGAGTCGCTGCGGGGGCAAGGCGCGCGCGTCATCGTCACCGAGGTCGACCCGATCTGCGCGCTGCAGGCGGCGATGGACGGCTACCAGGTCGCCACGCTCGAAGATGTCGTCGCGATCGCCGACATCTTCGTGACGGCGACCGGCTGCGTGAACGTCATCACCGCCGAGCAGATGTCGCGGATGAAGCACCAGGCGATCGTCGGCAACATCGGCCACTTCGACAACGAGATCGACATGGCCGGTCTCGCGAAGCTGCCCGGTGTGCAGCGGGTTAACGTGAAGCCGCAGGTCGACGAGTGGGTTTTCCCTGACGGCCACGCGATTATCGTGCTGTCGGAGGGTCGGTTGCTCAACCTGGGCAACGCCACCGGGCACCCGAGCTTCGTGATGAGCAACTCGTTCACCAACCAGGTGCTGGCGCAAATCGAGCTGTACACGAAGACCGCCGATTACCCGGTCGGCGTGTACACGCTGCCGAAGCATCTCGATGAGATGGTCGCTCGGCTGCACCTTGACGCGCTCGGCGTCCGGCTTACCCAGCTGACACCAGCGCAAGCGGCGTACCTCGACGTCCCGGTCGAGGGCCCCTACAAGTCAGACGGCTACCGCTACTGAAAGTCGGGTGCCCATGGTTGGCACGTATCGCGACCGCTGGATCGAGTGCACGCC
>JAICYF010000080.1 GCA_025934355.1 Acidothermaceae bacterium | reverse complement strand
GCGGCCGTGGACCCCACCCGCCTCGGCGAGCACATCGGCCACCTCAGCTTCGACGAACTGCGGCAGGTAGACGCAGCCTTGCGAATCGTCCTTGAGCTGTAGCGCCGCACATCGTGCGCCCGGTCGTGCCGATCTCCGTGCTTTCTCGGGTACGAGCCGCGTCACCACCTCGAAGACGAGGCTGCCAGTTATCCCGCGTTGGTAGGCGACGAGGGGAGCACGTTAACGCCTTGGAATTCGTAACCGGCGGTATTGTGACTCTTGCAGTAGACGACGCTCTTGGCCACCGCCGGCAACCGCGACTGGGTGTTTGTGCCCTGCTTCGAGGTGAACTCA
This sequence comes from Acidothermaceae bacterium, assembly GCA_025934355.1. Lineage (GTDB taxonomy): Bacteria > Actinomycetota > Actinomycetes > Acidothermales > Acidothermaceae > JAICLV01. The sequence goes on along the minus strand of JAICYF010000080.1, from coordinate 11,859 downwards.
ACGTCCTCGGCCGTCTCAGCGGCAAACTCGCCCCTGGCAGAAGGCGGAGTAGTCGTGGTCCCACCCTCGTTGTGCGGCGCCCACCAAGCGCGCCGAAACTCCGCGCCAGCGAGGTACCGCTCCTGCCCATGAGACCCCAATCGTCGTCGTCAATCACGGTTGCAATCGTGCCCGATAGGCGCGTCGTGCAGCGCCGGTTCCAAGTCGTGCCCGATCTCTAGCTGTCGCACAGAGCGCGTCGCTGCTCGGCGCGTCGACGCCCCGTCACCGGCACGCGATCACGCGCCCCGCAACAAAGTCTCTAGCACCGGCCGCACCTCAATCCCGCCAGCCGACCTGACGTCTTGGAAGTCACTGGCGATAGCCAGTGCGTCGTCCAGGTTGTCGGCTTCAATCAAGATGACGCCGGCGAGGTACTCCTTGCTCTCGATGAAGGGACCGTCGGTGATCAGCGACCGGTCCTGGCCGGGTCGCACCGTCGTCGCCGACTCGTCTGCGTGAAGTCGGATCCACCCGGTCACCGCGGGACGTTCGAGGATCGCCGCGATGGCCGGGTCGATGCCCTGCGAGTCGACGCCCGTCGCGCGTTGGCTGCCGTATGCGAGCAATGCGTACTGCATGAAGCGCTCCCCACTCGTGCGCAAAGGTCTTCGCGGTTGAACCGCTTAGTCCCACCGGCTCATCTCGCCGCCAGGGTAAGGGTTGAACCCGCCGGTCTCGGCGCCCGACTTGAGACTTGTCAGGTACGCGGCCCAGTTGGTCGAGCAGCCGCTCATGAACTCGCTTTCCTTCGCCCAACCCTCGTGGCTGAAGAGCAGCGTCGTGCCGCCGTCCGCGCGCGGCGTCAACGCGTAGACGATGCGGGTTTCGAGCCAGTCGGACGGCCCTTCGACGCATCGCCAAACGACGCGCTCGTCCGTCAGCTCGACCATCATGAAGGCGGCGGCCGGTCGTTCGGCGTCACCGAAATAGACCGCGAACTTGTTTCCGACCGACTCGTCGCCGGTCACTGCACGGCCCGTCCACCACTGCTCGACGCCTTTCTTGGTGGCGACCAGCTCGCGCACCCGTTGCGGCGGCGCGTCAATCGAGAACCGGTGCAAGATGTTTGGCATTGGAATTTCCCTTCGTTGTTGATGTTTCGCGAGCCGATTAGTCGGCGGTCACAATTCCGAGTGCCTCGAACGGCGCTTCGCCGACCCGGCGAGAGACATGGCCGCGTCCCGTTGTGTCGGCCGCGAACACGAGGTCTCCCGGCGCGAATCGACGACGGGTGCCGTCGCTGACCTCCACCTCGAGGACACCACGCAACATGACGACCCATTGCGGCGCAGCGGCCGGATGCGGGTCGTTGAAGTCAGTGAGCTCAACGAAGACGACGCCTTGCGGTGTGCCGAGACCGGCGACGAGCATCGGCGGCACGTCGTCCGAGACATGCTGTTCGTCAAGCGGTAGTTCGGCATCCTCGAACGCCGAACGCCCGTCCGGCCTGCTGACGACCTTGGTATAGCGCTTCACCCGCGCCACCGCCGCATCTGACATCGCTCCTCCTTCGTCGCTACCAGCCCGCTCGCGGGCGCGATCTGACTCAGTGACGAATGGCAGGACGACGGACGGACAGCTGGCCGCCAGGTTTCTGCTGACGCCCTTGAGCAGTTGAGCGACGGGACAAATCCGGGCAGAGTCGTCACATGGGCAACGAAGAGCGCGTAACCCTTCCCGGTAGCGACCGCCCGGCGGCCCCCGGAGCGCGGCGAGTCGGGGAGCTCGACACCCAAGGCGAGATCGAGGTCACCGTCGTCCTGCGTAGGAGCGGGCCCGCGCCAGCAGGTGCAGATCCGGACGACGTGGCCCTCGTGCGATCCACCCTCACCGACATGGGACTGCGGGTCACCAGCGTCGACGCGGCCACCCGGCGGATGAAAGTCGTCGGAACCATCGAGCAGCTGCAAGGGGCCTTCGACACGACGCTGGAGAACGTCGAAAGCCAGCACCCGGACACCGGCGGGGCCGCGACGCACCGCCACCGCACCGGGCCGCTCAGCCTGCCCGTCGCCCTCGACGGTGTCGTGCAGGCGGTGCTTGGGCTCGACGATCGACCGCAAGCTCGGGCGCACATCGTGGCCGCCGACCCAAAAGCAGTGAGCACTAGCTACACGCCTGTCGAGATAGCCGCGCTCTACGACTTTCCCGCCGACACCGACGGCAGCGGGCAAACGCTCGCGATCATCGAGTTGGGCGGTGGCTTCGACACGGCCGATCTCGACACCTACTTCGGCGCTTTGGGCATCCCTACGCCAAGCGTGACGGCCATCGGCGTCGACGGCGCCGCGAACGCGCCTGGTCAGGATCCCAATGGTGCCGACGGCGAGGTGTTGCTCGACATCGAGGTCGCCGGCGCGATCGCGCCGCAGGCGAAATTGCTCGTCTACTTCGCGCCCAACACCGACGCCGGTTTCCTCGACGCGATCGCCGACGCGAGCCAGGCCACGCCAACTCCGACCGCCATCAGCATCAGTTGGGGCGAGTCGGAAGACGATTGGACGCCGCAAGCCCGTTCCGCCCTTGACAACGCCATCGCCGACGCGGTGGCACTCGGCATCACGGTAACCGCGGCTGCTGGTGACTCCGGCAGCTCCGACAGCGCGAGCGGTGGTTCGGGAGCACACGTCGATTTCCCGGCGTCGAGCCCACATGCGCTGGCGTGCGGCGGCACCGCGCTGCACGGCAGCGGCGGCGCCATCACGAGCGAAACCGTGTGGAACGACGGCGCGAGCCGCGGCGCCACCGGCGGCGGAGTCAGCGACGCTTTTCCGTTGCCACCATGGCAATCCGACGTCACAGTGCCGCCCCGCGCCGGAAACTCGGCGACGCATGGCCGGGGCGTTCCGGACGTCGCCGGCAACGCCGACCCGCGCACCGGCTACCGCGTGCGCGTCGATGGAGTTGACACCGTCATCGGCGGCACAAGCGCGGTCGCTCCGCTGTGGGCGGCATTGACCTGCCTGCTCGCGCAGGCCACCGGGCGAAAACTCGGCCTCCTGCAAGAAGCGTTGTACGCGGGCGTGCCTGCGGGCAAACCGGCGCCTGGCTTTCACGACATCACGGATGGCGACAACGGCGCATACAAGGCAGCCATCGGCTGGGACCCCTGCACCGGCCTCGGCTCACCCGACGGCGCCGCGCTGCTCACCCTGCTGACCGCACCCGCCCCGCCGGCCCCCCCGGCCGCGCCGGGTTGATCACGTTCGGGGCACTTACGGGTCCGAGGACACCTCCACAGGCCTGTCCTCGGGCAGGTTCAGGCACCTAGGGCCCGAACCTCGGCCCGAACCTCGGCCCGAACCTAGGGCCGAACCTCGGGCCGAACCTCGGGCCCGAAACCGCGAGTAGGCCCGGCCGCCGCCCCACTGAACTTCACCGCGCAGCGGCCGCCGTTGAATTCCGGACGACGAGGGTGGTTGCGATTGTCTCGACGTGCGCCAGATCGGCGTGACCTTCGACGGCGGCGCGCAACAACGTGGCGCCCTTCGTGCCCATCTCCTCGGCCGGCAGTCGGACCGATGTCAAGGAGGGGTGGATCACCGGCGACAACACGAGATCGTCGAAGCCGGTGACGGAGACCTCCTCAGGCACCGCCGCGCCGATCTCATGCAAAGCGCTCAACACGCCATAAGCCTGGAAGTCGGTGGCGCAGGTGATCGCGGTGATGCCGTCGGCACGCCAGTTTTCCCAGCGCTTCAAGGTTGTTTCGCGCGCCTCATCAACGTCGATCCGCGTGGTCACCGAGGTGATGTTCGCGCCCGCGCGTCGCAACGCGCGACGGAACGCTTCTTTGCGCACGGCGAAGGTGCGGCTGGCGGTGCTCGCCTCGAGGTACACGATCTCGCGGTGCCCGAAGTCGACCAGATGCTCCGCCAGCGCGGTGGCGCCCGCGACCAGATCGAAGTTGACCCGCACGAACTCGTCGGTCTCAATCGGCGAGTCGAGCAGCACCACCGGCACGCCTGGGTGAAGATCGGCGACAAACTTCGGGTCGACCGCGAAAAGGATCATCCCGTCAACGCCGAGCGACAGCAGCTCTTCGACGTTCTTGCGGGCGACGCTTTGCCCGACGTCCGTGGCCATCAACAGCACTTGGTAGGAGCTGCCAAGCGCGTGCAAGACACCCATCTGCACAGAACCGAAGAACGGATTAGCGGTGTCGGGCGCGACGAAGCCGATCAATCCCGAGCGCCCGGTGGCGAGGCTTTGCCCGCGACGATCAATGCGGTAACCCAACCGTTCAGCGGCCGCGTGCACCCGCCGACTGGTCGCGGCGGTGACCCGGCCCTCGGCCTTTCCGTTAAGTACTAGGGAAACGGTGGCCGCCGAGACCCCCGCGGCCCTGCCGACGTCGGCTGCGGTGGCGCGCTTGATCGCCGGCGCGCCAGTCTCCCGGTCGGTCACCGCTTCGCTCCAATCGCGAATGTCGCGCGCCAGCGCGCGCGAACTTGCTGATCGTAGGCGATCGAACACGTTGCGGTGCGGTACTCGAGGACAATCAAGCCAACCGCTTAACTTCGCGCGCACTCCGCGCAAGTGCCCACTACCTCAAGCGTGTGGACGACGTCGACAAACCCGGCCTCAGCCGCCACCTTGGAGGCCCAGCGCTCGACCGTATTGCCCGCCACCTCGACGGTGCGGCCGCAAACTCGGCACACGAGATGGTGGTGATGCGCGCTCGTGCCGCAGCGCCGGTAGAGCGTCTCGCCCTCTGGCGACCGCACCGTGTCGACCAACCCGGCCTCGGCCAGCACCCGCAACTGGTTGTAGACGGTCGTCAGCCCCACGGCCTTGCCGCGGGCACGCAACTCCTCGTGCAACTCCTGCGCGCTGCGGAACTCCTGCGCCTCGTCGATCACAGCGGCGAGGGCGCGCTTTTGCCGCGTGGAGCGGCCGACTGAGGCGGTCACCGCGTCTCCCGAAACAGGCAGTTGGAAATGGGAACCATTACGGTTAGAGTCTAACTGAAACCATTCCCGATAAGCAACGCACCGAGCACCGACCCGAGGAGTCCACGATGCCGCAGCGACAACCGCGCCGCGTCGTCGTCCAACGCCTGAGGGCCGCGTCGCGGGCGTCGTCCGCGTTGCTCGTCGTCTTGCTCGTCGGCGCCTGCGCGACGACACCCGCGCGAGCGACCAACGGCGGCAAGCTGCGCGTCGTCGCGGCCGAAGACTTCTGGGGCTCGGTCGCGCAGAGCCTCGGCGGCGACGAGGTTGAGGTCCAAAGCTTGATCGACAGCCCGGTGATCGACCCGCACGACTACGAGCCGACGGCGTCCGACGCGCGCGCGATGGCGACCGCCGGCCTGGTGATCGTCAACGGCGTCGGGTACGACGGTTGGGCGAGCAAGCTCTTGGCCGCGAATCCCAGCAGCAATCGCAAAACGATCGACGTCGGCAAGCTTGTCGGCGCGAGGGCTGGCGACAATCCCCATCGCTGGTACAACCCGGACGACGTGAGCGCCGTCGTCACCGCGATCACCAATGCCTACTCCGTCGCAGAGCCCTCAAAAGCCGAGTATTTCGCGGCGCAGCGAAGGCGCTACCAGGACGGTGACCTCGGCAGGTACCAGGCGTTGATCGCTGACATCAAGGCCAAGTACAGCGGCACGCCGGTCGGCGCGTCGGAAAGCATCTTCTCGATGCTCGGCACGGCGTTGGGTCTCCGCGTCGTCACGCCGCCCTCTTTTCTGCGGGCGATCAGCGAGGGCGCCGACCCGACGGCGTCCGACAAACGCTTGATTGACAAGCAAATCCGAGAGCACGCCATCCAGGTCTACGTCTACAACTCGCAAAACGCGACCCCCGACGTGCGAGCGCAAGTCAACGCGGCGACCTCGGCCGGCATCCCGGTGGTCGCCATCACCGAGTCACCGACGCCAGCCAGCGCGTCTTTCACCGCCTGGCAGATCACCCAACTGACCGCTCTGCAAAAGGCTCTGGCCAAAGGAGTTCGGCAATGAGCAACCAACGCCCAGCCGCCGCTGCTGATTCGACGACGGCGTTGCGCATGCGTGGTGCGGCGGTGGAAGTTGGCGGCGAGGTGTTGTGGCGCGACGTCGACTTGTCGGTCGAGGCAGGCCAGTTCGTCGCGATCCTCGGCGCGAATGGCGCTGGCAAGTCGACCCTGGTTAAGGCCGTGCTCGGCTTGGTGCAACTCGCCTCCGGCGAGGTCGAAGTCCTCGGATCTCCAGCCGGGCAGGCAAATCGTGACATCGGCTACCTCCCACAACGCCGCACCTTCGACTCGTCGGTGCGGGTGCGCGGCGTCGACGTCGTCCGGCTCGGCCTCGACGGCGACCGTTGGGGCTTCACCTTGCCGTGGGGGAAAAACGCCAAACGGGCACGAGAAATCGTTCGGCAGGTGATCGACGTTGTCGGCGCGAGCTCGTATGCCCAACGCCCGATCGGTCAGATCTCCGGCGGCGAGCAGCAGCGGTTGCTCATCGCGCAAGCCCTGGTGCGCAAACCGAAGATGCTCATCCTCGACGAGCCGCTCGACAGTCTCGACCTGCCCAACCAAAGCGCTATCGCCGCGCTCATCAAACGCGTTTGCCAAGAGCAGGGCGTCACGGTGCTGATGGTCGCGCACGACGTCAATCCGATCCTGCCCTACCTCGACCAAGTCGTGTATTTGGCGGGCGGCGCGGTGATGTGTGGGACGCCGGCCGAGGTCATCACCTCAGAGAAGCTGACCACGCTCTATAAGTCACCCGTCGAGGTGCTGCGCGCGTCCGACGGACGGCTAGTCGTCGTCGGGGAGCCGGAGGCGCCGGCGCATCACGGCGACCGGCACGCGCACGTTCACGGATCGCACGCATGACGGTGATGCTCGCCGGCGCCGCGAGTTCACCGTGGTCGTGGAATCTGATCGACGACGTCCGCGACATGTGGTCGTACCCGTTCATGGTCAACGCGTTTCGGGCCGGGTCGATCGTCGCCGTGGTCGCCGGTGTCGTCGGCTGGTTCATGGTGCTTCGCAAGCAAACGTTCGCCGGGCACACCCTGGCCATCTCCGCGTTCCCGGGCGCGGCAGCGGCGACTTTGCTCGGCGTCAGCGCAACCGCCGGGTATTTCGCGTTCGCCGTCGCCGCCGCGATCGTGGTCTCGGTCGCCGCCCGGCCGGGCACCCGATTTAGCGAAGAGTCCGCGGTCATTGGCACGGTACAGGCGTTCGCGCTCGCCTGCGGCTATCTATTTGTGTCGCTCTACAAGGGATTCTTGAACAGCGTCACGGCCCCGTTGTTTGGCAGTTCGTTTGCGATCACCAACGACCAGGTGGTGACGCTCGGCCTGGTTGCGGTCGCCACATTCGCCGTGCTCGCCGTCATCGGTCGGCCGCTGTTCTTCGCCTCCGTTGACTCCGACGTCGCGGCGGCGCGCGGAGTGCAGGTGCGGTTGCACAACGCGGTCTTCCTGGTGGTTCTCGGCGCGGCGGCCGCGGAGGCCAGCCAGATCGCCGGGGCGCTGCTGGTTTTCTCCCTGCTCGTGATGCCTGCGGCAACCGCACAACTGGTCAGTGCGAAGCCGGCCGTCAGCCTCGGGCTGACCGTCGTCCTGGCGCTTCTCGTCACGTGGGCTGGGCTCGTGCTCGCGTACTACGCCCTTTATCCGCTGGGATTCTGCATCAGCAGCTTCGCCTTTGGCCTCTACCTGCTCGCCCGCGCGGGACGGCGCGTCGCATGAGCGACTTCCTCTCGCAAGCGTTTGTGCAACACGCCCTGCTCGCTGGCACGGCGGTAGCACTCGCCGCCGGACTAGCTGGCTACTTTCTCGTGCTCCGCGCGCAGATCTTCACCGCTGACGCGCTTGGGCACGTCGCGTACACGGGGGCGCTGGGCGCGCTCGCGTTCGGCGTCGACCCCCGTCTCGGTCTGTTGCTGGCCACCGTGCTCACCGCGTTCGGACTCGCCGGCGCCGCGCGGCACTCGCGGCCCGACGACGTGGTGATCGGTTCGACGTTCGGGTGGCTGCTCGCGCTTGGGTCGTTCTTTCTCACCCTCTTCACCACGCGGCCACCGACCAGCTCGACGGGCAACGGAGTCGCCAACATCAGCTATCTGTTCGGCTCGATCTTCGGACTTTCCGGCGATCAGGCAGGGCTGGTGGCGGCGATCGCACTCGGCGCCGCCGCGTTGATCGTGATCGGCGCACGGCCGCTGCTGTTCGCGAGCCTTGATGAGGCGGTCGCCGCCGCGCGCGGGGTGCCGGTGCGGGTGCTCGGCGTCGGGTTCTTGGTGCTGGTTGGGGTGATCTGCGCGCAGGCCACGCAAGCGGTCGGCGCGCTCTTGCTGCTCGGGCTGGTCGCCGCTCCAGCGGGCGCGGCGCACCGGCTCACGAGTCGACCGTTCATCGGCATGGCGGCCGCTGCCTTGATCGCCATCGCGTCGATGTGGGTCGGCTTGATCGTCAGCTTCTACACGTCAAGCATCCCGCCGAGTTTCGCGATTCTCGCCGCAGCGACGCTCGGGTACGTGGTGAGCGCCGTGGCGACAGGGTCGCAAGGTCACTCAGCTTCCGGCGACACCGGCCGACTAGGAGGGCGTCTATTCCAGGGAGCAACTCATGTCCGCCGATCCAGTCACCGGTCTACCGGAGCGTCGCCGTCTGGGCGACGTGCTGGTCGAACGCGACCTCATCACCCGTGAACAGCTGAACGAAGCGCTCGAGGCGCAACGCCAGCTCACCGGGAAGAACCGCAAGCGCCTCGGGCAGCTCATTGTCGAGATGGGCTTCTTGACCGAACGACAGATCGCCGAAGCGCTCGCCGAATTGCTGGCGCTCGACCTCATCGAGGGCGGCGACCTGGCGGTTCCGATGGAGGTCGCCCGGCTGCTCCCGCGCCAGGTCGCCGAGCGGGCCCGGGTCCTCGTGCTCGGTCGCACCACCGACGGGTTGCGAGTGGCCACCGCCGACCCCACAAACGTGGTCGCTCTGGACGACGTACGGGCGTACACCGGCGCGCATTCGTTATCGCTGGTAGTCGCGACCGAGTCGATGATTCAGGAGCACATCGCCCGCATCTACTCGATGGCCGACGACGGCCGGCTCGGCACGGCATCCGCGGACGACGCGAGCGACCCCGCCGAAGACGCCATGCTCTTGAAGGCCGCCGACCAAGCGCCGACCGTGCGGCTGGTGAACCAAATTCTGGCCGACGCCGTGCGCGTTGGCGCCAGCGACATCCACATCGAGCAGCAGCACGACGGCGTTTGGATCCGGCATCGCGTCGACGGCGTGCTGCGCGACGTGACGCGCGTGCACAAGGGCGCGGCGCCCGCGCTCGTCAGCCGACTGAAAATCGTGTCGTCAATGGACATCGCCGAGCGTCGGCTGCCCCAGGACGGTCGGATGAAGATGGACGCCAACGGCGTCCTCATCGACGCGCGGGTCAGCACGATGCCTTCGGTGCACGGGGAGAAGGTGGTCATCCGCATGCTGCCGAACGCCGAGAAGATCACCCCGCTCGAGGGCCTTGGCATGGAACCTGAGCAGCTAAAAGAGCTCGTGCACGCGGCGTCAGCAGCGCAAGGTTTGGTGCTCATCACCGGCCCGACGGGCTCCGGCAAGACGAACACGCTTTACTCGCTGCTTTCCCACGTGTCGAACCGCGAGCGCAACGTGGTCACGCTCGAAGACCCGGTGGAAATTCAGCTGCCGGGCATCACGCAGGTGCAGATCAACGATCGAGCCGGCCTCACGTTCGCGCGCGGCTTGCGTTCGGTTCTCCGCCAAGACCCGGACGTCGTTTTGGTCGGCGAGGTGCGTGACACAGAAACCGCTGGGCTGGCGCTTGAAGCGTCGCTCACCGGCCATCTGGTGATGACAACGCTGCACACGAACAACGCCGCGTCTGCGGTGACCCGGCTTGTCGACATGGGTGCCGAGCCGTTCCTCGTCGCGTCGTCCATCTCGTTGGTCGTCGCGCAACGACTCGTGCGAGTGCCATGCGCGCACTGTGCGCAGCCCTACATGCCACCCGCCGAGTTGTTGCAGCGGTTGGATGTTGACCTTGCCTTTCTCGAAGGGGCCACGCCGCGCCACGGCATCGGCTGCAGCGAGTGCAACGACAGCGGATACCGCGGCCGGGTCGGAATCTTCGAAGTGCTGCCGACAACACCCGAGATCCGCGAGACGATCACCAAAACCCCGACGGAGTCTGCGGTCGCACGGGTCGCTGCGGTCGGCGGCCTGCTCAGCTTGCGGCAGGCGGGCCTGCTGAAAGCCTTCCGCGGTGAGACCACGTTCGAGGAAGTGCTGCGCGTCACCTGATCGCGACATCCGCTTGGGCCCGGCTGAAGCGGGGCATGACAACGGCGTCCAGCTTTGAGCTTTCGACGTCGTGGAGGTCGCGTCGTGCCAGCGCAGCAAGTAGTCGTGGTGACCGGAGCCAGCGGAGGGATTGGGCGTGCCGTCGCGCGAGCCTTCGGTTCGCGCGGCGCCAAGGTCGCGTTGCTCGCCCGCGGTGAAAAGGGCTTGGCGGCGGCGGCGGACGACGTGCGCAGCGACGGCGGTTTGGCGCTGCCGATCGAAGTCGACGTCGCGGATCACGAGCAGGTGTTCGCGGCCGCGGCACGCGTCGAGGAGGAACTCGGTCCGATTGACGTGTGGGTGAACGTCGCGTTCACGTCGGTGTTCGCGCCGTTCGACCAGATCAAGCCTGAGGAGTACAAGCGGGTCACCGAAGTCAGCTACCTCGGCTTCGTCTACGGCACGATGGCCGCACTGGAACGGATGAAGCCGCGCGACAGGGGCGTCATCGTGCAGGTTGGGTCTGCGCTTGCCTACCGGGGGATTCCGTTGCAGAGCGCGTACTGCGGGGCGAAACACGCCATCCAAGGATTCAACGAGTCGTTGCGTTGCGAGCTGATGCACGAGAAGAGCAACGTGCACGTGACCATGGTGCAGATGCCCGCGGTTAACACTCCGCAGTTCTCATGGGTGCTCTCGCGGTTGCCCAATCACGCCCAACCGGTGCCGCCGATCTACCAGCCAGAACTCGCGGCTCGCGCGGTCGTGTTCGCGACTGAGCATCCGCGCCGCCGGGAGTACTGGGTCGGCACGAGCACGACGGCCACTCTCATCGCCAACAAATTCTTTGCCGGCCTGCTCGACCGCTACTTGGCCAAGACCGGCTTCAAGTCGCAGCAGACGTCGCAACCGCGCTCGCCGGACCAGCCGGTGAATCTGCGGGAGCCGGCCGACGGCGCGGACGGCCACGACTTCGGCGCGCACGGCGCGTTCGACGACAAGGCCAAGGGCAGCGACCCGCAGGTGTGGGCGTCTCAACATCACGGCACGCTGGTCGGAGCTGCCGCAGGCGCCGCCGCAGCGGCGGTCGGCGTCGCCGTCGCCCGCCGCCGGTAGCTCGCTGCTCCGGGGTAGTCCAGCCGGGGGCCGCCCGAGGTAGTCGCCCGAAACCAGCCGGCACCGCGGCCGAAAACCGCGAGTCGGAAACCCCGAGTCGGAACAACGCCGGCCGTGCCAGACTTTCATCTCTTGGCGCGTCGTCCGGTTGGTCAAGGAGCGAGATGTCGAAGCGGGGCTGGCTGCTGTTCGCGGCCATGTCGCTGATCTGGGGCATCCCCTACCTCCTGATCAAGGTCGCCGACGAGGAGCTGACCCCGGCCACCATCGTGTTTCTCCGCACGGGTATCGCGGCGGTGCTGCTGGTTCCGGTCGCCGCGCGCCGCGGCGTGCTGCGACCGCTGCTCAAGAAGTGGCATTGGATGCTCGTCTACACGGTCGTCGAGATCGCCGGCCCGTGGCTGCTCCTCACCCACGCCGAGACCCGGCTGTCGAGCTCGTTGTC
>JAICYF010000040.1 GCA_025934355.1 Acidothermaceae bacterium | reverse complement strand
TTGCGGGTGCTGCGGCGCAGCGGCGTGACGTTGCTCACCCGCATCGCGGGCTTGTTGCTGTCGGCGATCGCGGTGCAGCTGGCCGCCGACGGGATTCGGGCTTTCGTTGACGCGCGCTAGCCGGCTGTCGATCGTCGCGCGACACACGCCCGGTGAGAAATACCCGGTCGACTACGCCACCGCCGAGATCGAACGCGACGACACGCGCCGCAACGCGTTCACCCTTTTGCTGGACGGCGTGGAAAGCTCGCACGTCGATCTCGACGACCCGACCTATCTGGTCTTCGAGTACATGCAGTGGTTCGGCGGCGTCATCGACTGCTTGCGGCCAGCGCAGACGCCGATGGACACGGTGCACATCGGCGGCGCCGCCGCGACGTTGGCGCGGTTCGTCGCGGTCACCCGGCCGCTGTCGCGGCAGACCGTCTTCGAAATCGACGCGGCGCTTGTCGACCTGGTTCGCGCCAAGCTGCCGCTGCCGAAATCGCGGCGGCTGCGCATACGAGTCGCCGACGGGAGGCTCGGGTTGGCCGCCTTGCCCACGTCGTCCGCCGATTTGATCGTGCGCGACGCGTTTGCCGACGCGGAGGTGCCGCAGCACCTGCGTACCGTCGAATTCACCTTGCTGGCAAAGGAAATCTTGCGGTCCGGCGGCGTCTACATGATGAACGTCGCCGATGGCGTGCCGTTCCGCAAGCTCGGTCTGGACGTCGCCGCGGTGGCTGGGGTGTTCACCGAACTCGCGGTCATCTCTGAGCCGGCGGTGTTTCGCGGGCGACGCCACGGCAATCTCGTCGTCGTGGCGTCGGACTCGCCGTTGCCGCTCGACGCGATCGCGGCGAAGGTGGCGAATGGCGCCGCGCCCGCGAGGGTGCGGGCCGGTGGCGAGGCGCGCGCGATGGGCAGCGGCCACCGCCCACCCCGCGATTGACCAACGGCGGGTCACGCACCGACCCTGGCTGGTAGACGTTCGACGAGATAGAGCCCGTCAGACGTCGACCGCCTATGAGGCGCGCCGGCCAAACCGGTTCGCCGCGGCCTGCAGTTGCGTCTCGACAGTCTCTGGCACCAGCCGGATCGCCACGGTCGCGAACCGCAGAATCGGCCGCCCGGTGACGATCACCAAGTCGTTGTGCCGCTCCATGTCATCCCAATAGCTGAGCGGCTGAAGGTGGATCGCGCCATCGATCTCCACGAAGAATCCGTCGAATTCGGCGTCCAGCCAGCGCCGTCGTCCGGCTCGATCAAGGCGGAAGCTTTGTCGTCGCGGCGGGGCCAGCCCGGCCCTGCGGGCCAGCCGACCGACGTCTATTTCGGCGAATGAGTGCGCGCCTCCGGCAATGTCATCGAGCACATGGGTCAACAGCGCGCGATGCCGCGTCGGTCCCGACTCCGACAACTCTGCGCTCAAACGCTGTGCCGTGGTGAGCCGCTGCTGCACGCTGGCCGCGAACAACGCGCACGCGCGCCGCGGCAGAGGAGTGTCAGCCGCGGCGTCGACAAGTGCCCGCTCGAGCCGGACTGTCGGCAACGAACGGCCGGGGTGCAATTCGCGCTCGCCGAACCGGCGGGAGACATGCACCCGGACGCCGGGCAGCGGATGTGGCCGGGTGCCGTGAGGAATCACAACCTGAACCATTGGGTCGGGGAAACCGGTCAACCCGTGCTCGCTTGCTGCCGTCACGCCGGTGAGCGCCCCGCGAGATTGCGACAACACGCCGACCCAGCGCCGCTGACGTTCGGTGAGCGGGCCGTTGTGCAACACGATGACGAAGCGGCCGAGCGCCATCCATCGGTGAGCGGCCACCTGACTGCGAACGTGGTCGCTGTCATAACCGTGCTCGCGCAGCTGGTGGCGCGTGACGACGCCGTCTTGCAGCCACGCAAGGCGATCGAGCGACAGGCGCGGCGCGGCTGCTGGTCGGGGCATGGTCAGCAGCGTGTTGCGGAGCGAGACTCCCGTGGCCGTTCCGAATGCGGACTGTGGACGACGCCTCGCGACTTCTCAACGTGTGGATCGCGCAGGCCCGACAGCTGGTAGACGTTCGACGAGATCGAGCCCGTCAGATGTCTACCGCCGATGAGGCGCGAGTCCGGTGGCTTGCGGTCATGCGCCTCAGGCGCAACCACATATCCTCAACTTAAGTCCCAACGATACCCAGCTGCGTGTCGCGCGCCGCGGTTTGTCCGTGCTCCCGGCCAGGATTGACGTCATGACCGCGGCCGCAGAACTGGAGCTGGAGGGCTTGCCCCCGAGGCTCTTTTCATGCACGCCCTCGCGGCTGACCACGTGGGTTGACTGCCCGCGGCACTACCGGATGAAGTACCTCGATCGGCCCCGCCCGACCGCCGGCCCTGCGTGGGCGCACAACAGCGTCGGCGCGAGCGTGCATAACGCGCTCGCCGGTTGGTGGCGATTGCCGGCCGCCGTGCGCACACCGCAGGCGGCCGCCGAGTTGCTCGACGTCGGCTGGCTGACCGACGGATTTCGCGACGAACAGCAGTCGGCGAGCTGGCGGCAGCGCGCCGCGGAGATGGTGCGTCGCTACACGGCCAGGCTGGATCCGCGCCGCGAGCCGGTCGGTGTCGAGCGCACCCTCGGCGCGCGCACCCGGCGGCTGGCGCTGTCCGGCCGGGTCGACCGGCTCGACGACCGCGACGGCGAGCTCGTGGTCGTCGATTACAAGACCGGACGACGACCGCCCACGGTCGACGATGCCCGCGGCTCGGCGGCGCTGGCACTCTACGCGGTGGCCGCCGGCAACACGCTGCGTCGTCCGTGTCATCAAGTCGAGCTGCACCACGTGCCCACCGGCGAGTTGGTCGCTTGGCGGCACACCGACGAGTCGCTTGCCCGTCAGGTCCGGCGGGCCGAGGAAGTCGCCGACGAGATCGTCGCGGCCGGCCTCGACCCAGGCGCCGACAGCTTCCCGGCGCGTCCCGGCGGGCAGTGCGGTTGGTGCACGTTCCGGGCGCACTGTCCCGAAGGTCAGCGGGCCGCGCCCGCCCGCGAGCCGTGGGCGGCGCTCGACGATCTGAGCACGGCGGGCCCGCCGCTCACGGTTGACGACTGATCCACCTCGTTTCGCGACTCAGGGATCGGCTGAAACAGCCGATGCAAGACCTGTCGGGACGACGTGCGCCCGCGCGGAGGAGTCAGATGGACGAGTTCGACGAGATCGTGCGCGAGTTTCTCGTGGAGAGCTACGAGAACCTCGACCAACTCGACCGCGACCTGGTGGGCTTGGAGCAAGAGCCCGACTCGCGTGAACTGCTGCAAAGCATTTTCCGCACGATCCACACGATCAAAGGCACCAGCGGTTTCCTCGCCTTCGGCAAGCTCGAGGCGCTCACGCACGCCGGCGAAGGGCTGCTGGCCAAGCTTCGCGACGGCGGCCTCCCACTCAACCAGGAGCGCACCACCGGCCTGCTCGAGCTGGTCGACGCGGTCCGGGCCATTTTGGCCTCGATCGAGAACAACGGCGACGAGGGCGATCCCGACTACACCGACCTCGTCGCGCGACTGACCGCCCTGCAGGAGGCCAACCCGGCTGCTCAACCCGCGTCCGCGGAGGCCTCAGACGCCGCGCCGAGCGCGAAAGCGGCCCCGTCGAAAACGCGCAAGGCGACCGCGCGGGGCAAGCGGTCGAAGGCGGCCAGCGTGCCTACCGAGCCCACGAAGCCCGCCGAACTTGCGGAGCCCTCCGGGCCCGCCGGGCCCTCCGGCCAAGCCGAGCCGGCCGAACCGGCCGAGCCCGCCGAACCGGCCGAGCCCGCCGAACTTGCGACCGCATTGGACGGCGCGCCGTCGTCCGACAGCACGCCGACCGACGGGGCGAACGTGCCGCTGCTCGGCGAGCTGCTGAAGCAGCACGCGGACATTGACGACACCGACGTCGCGGTTGCGATGCTCGAACAGCAGCTAGGCGACGAGCGTCCGCTCGGCGAGATCCTCGTCGAGCACGGCCAAGCGACCCCAGACCAGATCGCCGAGGCCTTGGCCGCCCAAGCCGGTGCCCGCGCCGGCGGCACCGCCCACCCCGCCCACGGCGCGGTCGCGGAGAGTTCGCTGCGCGTCGACGTCAACCTGCTCGACACCTTGATGCGGCTGGTCGGTGAGTTGGTGCTGACCCGCAACCAGATCGTCGCCACTGCCGCCGCGCAGGCAGACCCCGCGATGGTGCGGTCGTCGCAGCGCCTGAACCTGCTGGTGAGCGAGCTGCAAGAGGGCGTCATGAAGACGCGGATGCAGCCCATCGACACGGTGTGGAACAAGCTGCCGCGGGTGATTCGCGACCTTGGAGTGTCGTGCGGAAAGGACGTTCGGATCGAGCTTGAGGGCCGCGAGACCGAACTCGACAAGACCATTCTTGAGGCGATCAAAGACCCGCTGACCCACGTCGTCCGCAACGCCGTCGACCACGGGATCGAATCGCCCGAGGTTCGCGAGGCCGCCGGCAAGCCGGCGCAGGGCCTGCTGACACTGCGCGCCTTCCACGAGGGCGGCCAGGTCAACATCGAGATCAGCGACGACGGCGCCGGCATCGACGCGGCCAAGGTGGCGGTGAAAGCGCTCGCCAGCGGGCTGGCCACGCCCGAGCAGCTGCGCGGGATGGGCCCGCGCGAGATCATCAGCCTGATCTTCACGCCCGGGTTCTCGACCGCCGAGCAGGTCACCAACGTGTCCGGTCGCGGCGTCGGCATGGACGTCGTCCGCACCAACATCGAAAAGATCGGCGGCACGGTCGACGTTCAAAGCGACCTCGGCGTCGGCACCACCATCCGGATCAAGATCCCGCTGACCCTGGCCATCATCCCCGCGCTGACCGTGGAGTGCGCCGGCGAGCGGTACGCGGTGCCGCAGGTCAGCCTCGAAGAACTGCTGTGCGTCGAGGGCGACCAGGCCCGCACCGGCGTCGAGTACCTGTCGGGCGCGCCCGTCTTCCGGCTGCGTGGCAACCTGCTGCCACTCGTCTGGCTCGACCATGTGCTCGACCTGTCGGCCGCGCCGCACGTCGAGGACGCCGTCTACATCCTCGTGCTGCAGGCAGAGGGACGCCGGTTCGGCTTGGTCGTCGACCGGGTGCTCAACACCGAAGAGATCGTGGTCAAGCCGCTGTCGCGTCAGCTGAAGGGCATTGGCACCTACGCGGGCGCGACCATCCTCGGCGACGGCCGGGTGGCGCTGATCCTCGACGTCCGCGCGCTCGCCCGGCGAGCTCACGTCGTCCGCGAAGGCGATTCCAACGTGGAGGGCGCGAAGCAGGCCGCCGCGGTGGCCGCGAACGACGGTCCGGAGCCGCTGCTCGTCGTGGCGGTCGGCGAACGTCGACTCGGCGTGCCGTTGTCGATGGTCACCCGCCTCGAGGAGATCGCGGCGGCCGGCGTCGAACGCGTCGGCTCGCGCGAGGTCGTGCAGTACCGCGGCCAGCTGCTGCCGCTCGCCCGGCTGTCGAACGTGCTCGGCGAGCACTCAGGCGGCAGTGACCGCGACGACGACGAGCAGCTCAAGACGATCGTGTACACCCAGGGACGACGCAGCGTCGGGCTGGTGGTCGACGCGGTCGTCGACATCGCCACCGAGGCGCCGAAGTCGCGCGGTGAGGTCAGCGACTACGGCCTGTCCGGCGTCGCCGTCGTGCAGGAACGGGTCACCGAGCTGCTCGACATGGAGCAGGCCATCATGGCCGCCGACCCACGGTTCTTCGACGCGGTCGCCGCGGCTGGCGCCGCCGACGTTTCGGCTTACGCAGAGATGGGGTCGTAACCGATGGAGTCTCGCCAACTCGCGACGTTCACCGTCGACACGCTGCTGTTCGGCGTGGAGGTCTACACCGTGCAGGAGGTCATCCGCTACCAGGAGATGACCGTCGTGCCGCTCGCCGCACACGGCGCCGCTGGGCTGATCAATCTGCGCGGCGAGGTGGTCACCGCGATCGACCTGCGCACCCGACTCGGCCTGCCGCCTCGCCCCGACGGCGAGATGCCGATGAACGTCGTCGTGCGGGTCAACGACGAGCCGGTGAGCCTGCTGGTCGACGCCATCGGCGATGTCGCCCAGGTGTCGGCCGACCAGTTCGAAGAGCCGCCCGAGACGATGACCGGCCCCGGCCGGGCACTTGTGCTCGGCGCGTACAAGCTGGAGAACCAGCTGCTCCTGGCGCTCGACGTCAAGCGCGCCGTCGACATCGGCGTCGCCGTCTAGCCCGCATCACCGCAGCGTTCGCCCGCTCGGCGGGTGACGGGACTCGAATTCGCCGCGACAATGAGCGCGTGCACAGCCTGGTCAACGCGCCCACGATCGGTTACGACTTGGCCCGGTTGCCCACCGGCGCCGCCGTCGCGACGGTGTTGCTCGAAACGCTGGCCGCCGCGCCACGCGAGGGCGAGTTCGCCGACCTCTCCGCGTTCGACCCGGCCGCGGCCGACGACCCGCGCCGGGCGGCGGCCTGGCTCGAGGTCTCCGCGTTGACGCCGACCCGCAAGGTCAATGAGGCGCTGTCGGCCGCCAAGCAGGTGTTGGACGACGCGGTCGCCACGATGCAGTTGCGCGCCCACGACCTTGAGCCCGTCGCGGCCGGGCTCGCACGCGCCTACTTCGGCGACTTGCCCGATCTGATGAGACTCGTGCGCGAAGACATCTTGAGCGAGGCGCCCGAACACGTGCTCGCGCTGGCTTGCGACGCGCTCGCCGCCGCGTACGGCGGCCGCAATCTCCCGGACGACGTGCGGCATCAGCTGGGTGGGCCGTGGATCGGCGCCTCCCGCACGCTGCCGG
Organism: Acidothermaceae bacterium; assembly: GCA_025934355.1. Lineage (GTDB taxonomy): Bacteria > Actinomycetota > Actinomycetes > Acidothermales > Acidothermaceae > JAICLV01. The sequence goes on along the minus strand of JAICYF010000040.1, from coordinate 14,653 downwards.
CGATCCCGGCCGACCTCGGCCCGTTCGCCGACCATGTCAGGGCGGTACTCGACAGGTTGCCGGTGTTGACCGAGCCGCAGGCGGTGGTGATGGCGGAGGCGGCGACCTCGGTCGAGGCCGACTGGAGCCGGCGGATGCACGACGCCGCGTGGGCGGCCTACCTGTCCGGCCGGTTGCGAGCAGCGGCGACAGCGCAATTCCAGGCGGTGCGCGGGCTGCGCGCCGCGGGCGTCACGCCGGAGCAGGCAGCTCGCGGGGTCTGGAACGCGGTCAGCGGATGCCTGCAGGGCGTCGTCTTGCACGACATGCTCGACGAGGTCACCTATGGCGTGCTCGTCGGGCCCTGGGAGTCCGCGATGGGCATCCTCAGCTGACACCAGTTTGAGCAGCTAACACCGGCGTCGTTCGCTTAGGCGTCGCCGTTCCTTGCCGATGAGTTAGTGCGGCCATCGACGGCCGGCTGATCGGGCGGCGCAGGGGCGGCGGAGGTGTCGGTGGGCAGCATCGGGGTTCTCGTCGTTGACGACTCCGTCGTGATCCGGCGCATGGTCGCGTCGGTGCTCGACGACGACCCTGACATCGAGGTCGTCGGCACCGCGGCGAACGGCCGGATCGCTCTCGACAAGCTGCCGCAATTGCGTCCCGACATCGTCATCCTCGACGTCGAGATGCCGGTGATGGACGGCCTGGCGACGTTGCGCGCGATGCGCCCCACGCATCCGCACCTGCCGGTTGTCATGTTCAGCACGCTGACCGAACGCGGCGCCGCCGCGACCCTGGACGCGCTGACAGCAGGCGCCTCTGACTACGTCACCAAGCCCTCGCACGTCGGAAGCGTCAACGCCTCCATCGACCGGGTGCGCAGCGAGCTCATCCCAAAGATCAAAGCGCTCGTCGGCGCCACCCGCGACAAGACGACGAGCCGCAGTCGGCCGGTTCCGCCCACCCACCCGGTGCGCCAAGACCGAGTCGACGTCATCGCCGTCGGCTGCTCGACCGGCGGCCCGGACGCGCTCACCGCGATCGTCGCCGGCCTGCCAGCCGACCTTCCGGTGCCCATTGTCGTGGTTCAGCACATGCCACCGCTGTTCACCCGGATGTTCGCCGAGCGGCTCGACCGCAGCTGCCCGCTGCTGGTGCGTGAGGCGGCCGACGGGGTGATCGTCGAACCCGGTCAGATCCTGGTCGCCCCCGGTGACCACCACCTGGTGCTGCGTCGCCGCGGCGTCGAGGTGGTCGCCCAGCTGACGAAGGAAGCGCCGGAGAACTACTGCCGACCCTCGGTCGATGTGCTGTTCCGCTCGGTCGCCTCGGTGTACGGCAGCGGCGCGCTCGCTTGCGTGCTGACCGGCATGGGCCGCGACGGTCTCAAAGGCTCAGAGCGGATCCGTGCCGCGGGCGGTCGCATCGTCGTGCAAGACCAAGCGTCCTCGGTGGTCTGGGGCATGCCCGGTGCGGTGGCGCAGGCTGGTCTGGCGAACGACGTGGTGCCGGTCGAGAAAGTCGCGGAAACGCTGGTCGCCGCCGTCGGATCGGCCCGCCGACCCGCTCCGCATCGACTGCAACCCGCGTCGCCCGCCTCACCGTCGGCGCCCGTCGGCGTGGGCAAGGCGGGTTCGGTCCTCGGGGGCGCCTGGTGACGATCAATCTCAGCGCGTTCACCTTCGTCAGCGACCTGGTCAAGCAGGACTCCGCGATCATCATCGGCCCCGGCAAGGAGTACCTCGTCGAGAGTCGGCTGCTGCCGATCGCCCGCGCCGAAGGCTACGGCGACGTCGGGGCGCTGATCGCCAAGCTGCAGATGACGCCAGACGTTCGGTTGCGGCAGCGAATCGTCGAGGCGATGACGACCAACGAGACGTCGTTTTTTCGCGACCGCGACCCGTTCACCTTGCTTAACCAGGTCGTTTTCCCAGAGCTGTGCCGACGACGGTCGGCGACGCATCGGGTCACCATCTGGTCGGCGGCATGCTCAAGCGGTCAAGAGCCGTACAGCATCGCGATGTCGGCCCTCGATCACCCACTGATCACGTCGGAGTGGCAGGTGCAGATCCTCGCCACCGACATCAGCGAGGAGATCCTGCAGCGCGCCGAGAACGGCCGGTACTCCCAACTCGAGGTCAACCGCGGCCTGCCCGCTGCCATGTTGGTTCGCCACTTCGAACGGGCTGAGACCGACTGGAGGGTCGTTCCCGCCGTCCGCAGCATGGTGAAGTTCAAGCGGATGAACCTCGGCGACCCGTTCGATCTGCCTTTCATGGACGTCGTCTTCTTGCGCAACGTGTTGATTTACTTCGACTCCGTCACCAAGGCGGACGTGCTGCAGCGGATCCGGCGGGTGTTGCGGCCGGATGGCTTCCTCTTCCTCGGCGGCTCCGAGACCACGATCGGCTTGGACGACGGGTTCGAGCGGATCGCGGTCGGCAACGCGACCGTCTACCGCCCGCGTGGCGCCGACCCGCTCGAGACTCCGCTGCCGGCCGTCGGCACGGCCGGACTCGGAGTGGCCGCAGGCCGGGTGTCCTTCCCCGCCACCCAGCCCGTCGGCGCGGCCGCGGCGACCACCGCCGCGTCGGTGCCGTCAGCTCGTCCGGCGCCCGCCGCCAGCGCGCCCGCCAGCCCCGCCGCGGGCGCGACCGGCTCTTGGCCGTGGCTCTCGCAGCTTCCCATCCCGCCGCGGTCCGGGCCGCCGCGTCAACCGCTCAACTAAAACCAGGTGACGCCGATGAATGTACGTATGAGGAAAGGGGCGGTCCGTTGCTGGCCATGGTGATCGACGACTCGAGCGCTATGCGCTTGATCCTCGGTCGGATCATGCGCGGTCTGGGTTTCGATGTCGTCGAGGCGCCCAACGGCGCTGAGGCGATCGCCCGCCTCCAAAGCGGCGCGATGCCGGAGATTGCACTTGTCGACTGGAACATGCCGGTCATGGACGGCCTGGCGTTCGTCAACGCCGTCCGCAAAGAAGAGAAGTGGCGGCAGATCACTTTGATGATGGTGACCACCGAAAGCGAGCAGTCGCAGATCGTGCGAGCGCTCGCCGCCGGCGCCCACGAGTACGTCATCAAGCCGTTCACGCCCGACGCGATCGCCGACAAGCTTGCCCTGCTCGGCGTTCTGGCCTACTGAAAGGACCTCGCAGGTGACGTACATCCCGAGCGCGGACGACCTTGAGGTCATCACCCGCGAGGTCTGGACGTCGTTCCTCGACGGCGACCCAGACGGCTTGCTGCCGGGGGAGACAACCCCAGGCGCAGAAGAAGTGACCGGTTGCGTGCACCTGTCCGGCGCGTACGTCGGTTCCATCATGTTGCGGTGCTCGGCGCCCGCCGCGCGCTACGCGGCGGCCGCGTTGTTCTCCATGCAGCCCACGGACGTCACCCAAAACGAAGTGGTCGACGCGCTCGGCGAGCTGGCGAACATGGTCGGCGGCAACGTGAAAAGCATGCTGCCGGGCCCGTCCGCGTTGTCATTGCCGTCAGTCGTGCACGGCCAGCTCGCGGTTCCCGGCGCCCAGGTGGTGCGCGAGGTCGCGCTGTCGTGGCGCGGCGAGACGCTGGTCGTGAGTCTCTGGCAGCAGGCCGCGCAGGCTGCGTGAGGCAGCGCGTCATGCGCATTTTGGTGGTTGACGACAGCAGGGCGATGCGGATGATCGTCGTCCGCACCTTGCAGCTTGCCGGTTATGACGAGCACGAGATCGTGCAGGCGTCAAACGGCCGCGAAGCCGTTGAGGTGATCTCGCAAGCTCCCCCCGGCTTGGTGTTATGCGACTGGAACATGCCCGAGATGAGCGGCCTCGAGTTGCTCAAGGGGTTACGCGCGGCCGGTTGGGAAGTGCCCTTCGGCTTCGTCACCTCAGAGGCCGCACCGCAAATGCGTGAGCAAGCGTTGGCCGCGGGCGCGATGTTTCTCATCGCGAAACCCTTTACGCCAGAGGACTTCCAGGACGCCCTCGACCCCGTGCTCGCTTAGAGCTTGTCGGCGATCGCCTCGGAGTCGATCGGGTCGACGTTGAAGTCGGTGAGCCCTTCGATGGAGCCGCACTCCACGCAACGCGCGGCAAGCGCCACCCACGTCACGTCGTCCGAGTCTTCAAGGTGCAGACCCGCGGCGACCTCGGCGATCGACTGACCGCAGCCGGAACAACTCCACATCCGCGGGTAATTCCAATGCTCCGCCGAATCGAGAACGTCGCTGGTCTGCCCGCAGCTCAAGCAGCGCCGCCGCGCGATCGACTCGGCCGCGTCAGCCTCGACGTAGAACCAGGTGGCCGGCTCGTCGCCGTGCTGCTCGCTCGGGCAGCTGGCCAACACGGTGCGCGAGATCGACGGGCAGCCGTCGAGCTGTCGCAACCAAGCTTGGAGGTCTTCAGCGGTCTCGCCGATGCGCCTGCCGGCGACGGTACGCAGTGTCACTGGTCCTCCTCGCGGTTGTTCTGACTTAAGTCGTCGGTTCGCGAGGTGGGGCGCTTGAACTACTCGGACGACGCGGCGCTGGTCGCGCCGCCCCCACCACGTCCGCGGCCGCCGCGCGACCGGCGACGACGCGGTGACGCCCCCGCCTGCTCGCCATCCGTGGCCGTCGTCGCATCAGTCGGCTGCGGTGCGTCGGCCGCACTGGCCGCACCGGCCGGATTTGCCGCGCCGCGGGTGCGGTTGCGCTGCCGCGGCTTGGCCGCTCCCTCTTTGCGGGCGGTGTCCTTGCGTGGGCCGTCCTTGCGTGGGCCGTCCTTGCCCGGGCCGTCCTTGCGCGGCCCGTCCTTGCGCGCGGCGGTCTTTCGCGGCCGCTGCTTGCGCTCGCCCCCGAGGTCTTCAAGCCTCTCCGCGCGCAACCCCACGCGGGTGCGCGCGTCGACCGGCAGCACACCGGTGACCGTGCGCGGTATGGACAGCTCCTCGTGGAAGCTGTCGGACGTCGAATAGGTCTCGGGCGGATCAGGGAACGGCAGGTCGAGTATCGAGTTGATCGACTTCCACCGGGTCAGGTCGTCCCAGTCGACCAGCGTCACCGCGACCCCGGAGGCGCCGGCCCGGCCGGTGCGCCCGATGCGGTGCAGGTACGTCTTTTCGTCGTCCGGGCACGAGTAGTTGACGACGTGGGTGACGCCCTCGACGTCGATGCCGCGAGCGGCGACGTCCGTCGCGACAAGCACGTCGATTTTGCCGGCGCGGAAGGCTCGCAGCGCCTGCTCGCGCTGGCCTTGGCCGAGATCGCCGTGCACTGCCGCGACCGCGAACCCGCGTTCGGCGAGGTCGGCGGCGAGCCGGTCGCACTGCCGTTTCGTCTGGCAGAAGACCATCGTCAGCCCGCGACCCTCGGCTTGCAGGATGCGGGCCAGCATCTCGGGCTTGTCCATCGAGTGCGCGCGAAAGACGTGCTGCGCGGTGTCGGGGACCGTGCGGCCTTCGTCCGGCTCCTCGGCGCGGATGCGGGTGGGCTGGTTCAGGTAGCGACGCGACAGCGAGATGATCTCGCCCGGCATGGTGGCTGAGAACAGCATCGTTTGCCGGCTGCTCGGCGTCAGGGCCAGGATGCGCTCGACGTCCGGCAAGAAACCGAGGTCGAGCATCTCGTCAGCCTCGTCGAGCACCAGCACCTCGATCGCCGACAGGTCGAGATGACCTTGCCGAGCGAGGTCGAGCAGCCGACCCGGCGTGCCGGCGACCACGTCGATGCCAGCCTTGATCGACTGAATCTGCGGCTCGTAGGAGCGGCCGCCGTAGACCGCCATCACTCGCGCGCCGAGGCCCTTGCCGGCCACCTCGAGGTCGGCCGCCACCTGGATCGCGAGCTCTCGGGTCGGGACGACGACAAGCGCGCGGGGGCGCGGGTCGTCGATCAGCTGGATGCGCTGTAGCAGAGGTGCCCCGAAGGCGAGGGTTTTGCCCGTGCCAGTGCGGGCTTGACCAATGAGGTCGGTGCCGGTGAGCGCGAGCGGGATGGCCAGCGCCTGCACCGGAAAAGGATTCGTGATGCCGACGGCTGCTAGGGCCTCGGCGGTCTCGGGCGCAATGCCCAGTTCGGCGAACGTGCTCAGAATGAGATACCTCTCGAAAAAGTGTGGATCTCAGTCTAGCTGCCGAGGTCCGATCGCCCTGCGGGCGCACGGGCCACTACGCTGCGACTTCGTGAGCGAGCAACCCGACCTGCTCGGCGACCCGGTTTACCGCGACGCCGTCACCGACCTGCTCGGCGTGCTCGCCTATGCCGAACTCATCGCCTTCGAACGGCTCGCGTATGACGCGCGGATGGCACCGACGCTGGAAGACAAGGCGGCCCTTGCTCAGCTCGCCACCGCGGAGTTCGGCCACTACCGGTTGATCGAGCGTCACCTCGACAGCATGGGGATCGCCGCGGAGAAGGCCATGGCGCCCTTCGTCGTCCCGCTTGAGGCGTTTCACGCCAAGACGGCGCCCTCCAACTGGGCCGAGAGCCTGGTGAAGGCCTATGTCGGCGACGGGATCGCGGCCGACTTCTACCGCGAGATCGCCAAGCTGCTCGACCCCGCGACGCGCATGCTCGTGCTGGAGGTGCTCGCCGACGCGGGCCACGCCGAGTTCGCGGTCGAGCGAGTGCGGCAGCTGATTCAAGCGACGCCGACGATCGCCGGCCGACTCGCGCTGTGGGGACGACGCATCGTCGGAGAGGCGCTGGCCCAGGCCCAAGCCGTCTGCGCCGAGCGCGACGCTTTGGTCACGCTGCTCGTCGGCGGCATTCCTGGCGCCGACACCGACCCCGACGAGCTGACCAGCACGTTCGGCCGGATCACCGACGCGCACATGGCGCGAATGGCCGCCCTCGGCCTCTCCGCCTGAGCCTTGCCGCGCCTTCCCGTTCGGCCCCATTCCCGCTCACGAGTTATGTCGGCCAGCACGCGGTAGACCGCGTGCTGGCCGACACAACTCAGGGGCTGGCATCCACAGCGCGGTTTGGCCGCGTCCCCACCCGTGATCCAGGAAGCCCCGCGCCAGGCGGCCGACCGCCAGGCTCGCAGACATGCCTCCCGTCTCTCAGCGACAGAACCCCGAACGGCTCAGCAAGCTCGCCCGACCACAATCGGGCGTCGTCAGTCGTCGACAACTGGCCGAGTGCGGCTACGACAACGACGCGGTAAGTCGCCGAGTCACGGCAGGCGAGTGGCAGCCGGCCGGCGTGGCGATTGTGTTGCACAACGGACCCCTGACGACGCCGCAGCACCACTGGTCGGCGATCCTCACCGCACCAACGACGGCGGCGATCGCCGGCCGAACCGCTTGTGTCAGCTACGGCCTCAAGGGGTTTGCCGCCCTCAAGGCGGATGTCCTGGTACCCGAGACTTCGAAGCCGGTGCCCATGCTTGGCGTCGAGTGGCGGCGCAGCCGCCGCTTTTGGTCGTCCGACATTTCACACTCACGACGGTTGCCAACGGTGTCGGTTGACCGAGCGGTCGTCGACGCGGCGGCTTGGACGGATTCGCCGAAGGTCGCCTGCGCGCTCGCGGTCGCGTCCGTCCAGCAGCGGCTGACGACTCCGGGGGCGCTCCGCAAAGCGTTGGCCGACGCGGGCCAGATTCGCCACGCCGGCGTTCTCCGGTTGGTGCTGGCCGACATCGAAGGCGGCGCAGACTCCCTCGCTGAGATCGACCTTGCCAAACTTGCGCGGCGCGCCGGCCTGCCGCCGCCGATCCGCCAGACCGTCCGCTACGACAACAGCGGACGCCGCCGGTTCCTCGACGCCGACTTCGGCACCTTCAGCGTCGAGATCGACGGCGGCTTTCACATCAAGCCGCTGAAGTACTGGGACGACGCCCGCCGTCAGAACGACCTACTGCTCGTGGGCCAACGGATTCTGCGGTTTCCGAGCGTGGCGCTTCGATTGGAACCGGAGATCGTCGTCGCCCAGTTGCGTGCGGCGAAGGCGCTGTTCGGCTAGCTCAGACACCGAGTTGTGTCGGCGAATACGCGGTCTACCGCGTGCTGACCGACACAACTCGGGAGAGCTACATCGCGCCGAAGCCCACCCGGCGCTCAAGTGACTCCCCGATCTCGACATACGCCAACTTCTCGACCGGCACCAACACCCGCCGGCCCTTCTCGTCGACGAGCGACAGCAGACCTCCGGCGTCGAGCGCGGCGGTCACTAGCCGTTCGATGTCGTCGGCCTCTTGGGTGCTCTCGAGCACGATCTCTCGCGCCGAGTACTGCACGCCGATCTTGACCTCCACGCCTGGCCTCCGCGTCGTCCGTTGAACCGATCAAGCCCTGTACTGATCAAGCTCTCCCGAGGCTAGCGGTACTCGTCCTCGTCGAGCGGCACAACCCGGTCGTCGTCCAGTGGCGCCTCTTCGGTGGCGTCGGTGACGTCGACGACGTCGGTCTGTTGTTCGACGGCGTCGGCCTCGGATTCCTCCTCGACCGCAGGCACATCGACGGGCGGCTTTCGACCGATCCGCATCCTCATCTGGTCACCTCCGAGACTCAGCCGACTCGCGGCAATCGTGCCCGTCGTCCGGTTGGCAATTCCACCAGATCGGCGAGCAGATCACCCATGTCGTCAATCCGCCGCAGGACGTCGTCCGCGACGAACTTCAGGTCTTCCACCGCAGCGCAATTCGACACCTCGTCCCACGTGACCGGCGTTGAGACGGTCGGCTCCGGACGCGCCCGCAGCGAGTACGGCGCCACGGTCGTCTTGGCTGCCACGTTCTGGCTCCAGTCAATTAACACCTTGCCGGGCCGCAGCGCCTTCGTCATCTCAGAGACGACCAGGTCGGGTCGCTCCTTTTCCAGTCGGAGCGCGAGCGAGCGGGCGTACGCCCGCGTGTCATCGGACGGCGTCGGGCGTAGCGGCGCGTAAAGCTGAAGCCCTTTCGACCCGCTGGTTTTCGGGTAGGCGACGATTCCGTCTTCGGACAGCGCGTCGCGCAGCAGGAGAGCGACCTCACAGCACTCGACGACGCTCGCGGGCGGGCCTGGGTCGAGGTCGAGCACGAGCAGGTCGGCGTCGAGGGCCTCGCCAGACCGGTCGACCTTCCACTGCGGCACGTGCAGCTCGATCGAGGCGAGGTTTGCCGCCCAGATCAGCGTGGCTAATTCCTCGACGATGACGAAGTCGATCGTCTCGCGGTTCTTCGTGCTGCCCGGAACCGGCAGGGTGACCGTGCGCACCCAGTCGGGGGTGCCGCGCGGGGCATTCTTCTCAAAGAACGACTGAGCGCCGACGCCGTTGGGGTAGCGCTTGCGGGTGAGCGGCCGTCCGGCGAGGTGCGGCAGCAACGCGGGCGCGACACGGGCGTAGTAGTCGAGCATTTGCCCTTTGGTGAAGCCCGTCTGCGGGTACAGGATCTTCTCCAGGTTGGAGATCTGCAGCCGCCGGTCGCCGACCTGGACGGTTTGCCGCGCGGGCGCCGATGGTTTGGCGCGCGTCGGGACGTCAGAAGGAGACCGGGGCACCACTTAGTGCTCCCCTGGCGAAGGAAGGCTCATGCGCAGCATCTGGAAGGGGTCGATCTCCTTCGGGCTGGTCAACATCGCCGTCAAGTTGTACTCCGCGACCGAGGAGAAGGACGTCGCGTTCCACCAGGTGCACCGCGACGATGGCGGCCGCATCCGGTACAAGCGGGTCTGCAGCGTCTGCGGCGAGGAGGTCGCGTACAACGACATCGCCAAAGGCTACGAGCTCCCGGACGGCGAAATCGTGGTCCTCACCGACGACGACCTCTCCGAGCTTCCGCTGACGACGAGCCGGGAGATCGACGTCCTGCAGTTTGTGCCGCTTGAGCAGGTCGACCCCATTTACTTCAGCAAGAGCTACTACCTCGAGCCCGACGCGAAGGCCACCAAGGCGTATGTGCTGCTGCGTGACACGCTCGAGGACTCAGGCAAGGTGGCGATCGTGAAGGTGGCGCTGCGCCGCCGCGAGGCGCTGGCCACGCTGCGGGTGCGCGAGGGCGTGCTCACCATGGAGACCATGCTGTGGCCGGACGAGATCCGGGAGCCGGCGTTCGGGTTCCTCGACGAGTCGCCCGACGTGCGCAAGCAAGAGCTGGCGATGGCGGCGTCACTGGTTGAGTCGTTGTCTGGCGACTTCGACCCGTCGGCCTACACCGACCAGTACCGCGAGGCCGTTGAGTCGCTCATCGACGCCAAGGTCGAGGGCCGCGACCTGGTGCCCGCGCCCGAAGGCGAGGTCGAGGGCGGGGGCAAGGTCGTCGACCTGGTGGCCGCTCTGCAGGCGAGCATTGACGCGGCGAAGCGGGGGCGCGCAGGGGGCGCGTTGTCCGACCAGACTTTGACCGTGCAGCCGGTGAAGGCGGGCCGCGGGGCGACGAAGGCCCCGACGAAAAAGACCGCCGCCAAGAAGACCGCGAGCAAGAAGGCGGCGGCGCCTGCGAAGAAATCCGCGGCAAAGACGACGGCCAAGACGACGGCCAAGACGACGGCGAAGACGGCCGCTAAGACGGCCAAAAAGGCTAACGCGACGCGGCGTTCGGCCTGACTCAAGCTGGGCGTCTGGTCACAATCGGGCGCAGGACTTAAGCAACCGTGCTACAAGGCCGACGTGACGGATGAGGATTAACGCGCCCTCCTAGCAACCGCCGCTCGTCAGGGGATCCACCGTGAGCATCGCCGACCACCGCGACATCGTCGCGGCGTTGCGCGAGGTGCCGGGTGTCGCTGAGGCGGACGTCGAACCGGACGGCGAGGGCGAAGGTCTCGGGTTGCTGCGGCTTGGTCTCGCGCCGGGCGTCGACGAGGTCGAGGTCGCCAGCGCCGTCGGTCGGCTGTTGCGCGAGCGCTTTGGCTTGGGCGTCGACGCCGAGCGGGTGCAGCTGGTTGAAGACATGCAAACCAGCCTCGATGATCCTGATATCGAAGAAGACGAGGAAGACGACGCCGGCGACCGCTTCCGGCCGGCAATCCGTCGGATGCACATCATCTCCTCGGGCCTGCAGGTGGCCGCTGAGGTGACCCTGGCTGTCGGCGACCGGTCAGCGTTGGGCCACGCCGAAGGCACCGCGACGCAAAGCGGCGTCCAGCGTGCGGTGGCAACGGCGACTTTGCGCGCGGTTGAAGACCTGCTCGACGGGCGGGCTCGGTTCGAACTCGACTTGGTCGAGGTCGCGCCGACCGGCCGCGAGCGCGCGGTGCTGGTCGCCGTGACGATGCTTTCCAGCAGCGGGAGCGAGAAGCTGACCGGCGCGGCCAACGTGCGCGAAGACGTCCGGCAGGCCGCGATCCGCGCGACCCTCGACGCGCTCAATCGCCGCGTCGAACACATGGTGATGTCAGCCAGCTGACCAAGGGGCTGGCGCCCGCTGCCGTTAGCGCGGAAACAATTCGCTGCCATAGCGCTGGAAGTTTCCGCGCTAATCTCGCGGGCCGGTCGGGACGACGTAAACCGCGCGGTCGACGAAGACAGTAGCCTCATCGCGTGGCCGTCACTATCGAGCCCATGCCTGCCGAATTGATCGGCGATTGGCTCGCGTTGAGCGCGGCCAATCACGTCGCCCAACGGGTTGCCGCCGGTGACGACCCCGAAAGGGCTCGAAGCGACACCGACGAGATTAGTGCCCGGCTGTTCCCCGGCGGTGTACCCGGGCCCGGGCAGTGTGTCTTCCAGATCTGCGAAGACGGGATTCCAGTAGGCAGCCTTTGGATCGGCGTCGCCGAGAGTCCGACCGACTGGTACGTCTGGTCCGTCGACGTTGACGAGCCTGTGCGCGGGCGCGGTGTTGGGCGACAAGCGATGCTGTTGGGCGAGGACGTCGCGCGGGCGGCGGGTGCCGTCCGCATGGGTCTTAACGTTTTTGGCTCGAACGTGGTGGCGCGCGGGCTTTATGAGTCGCTCGGCTACGAAGTGACCTCGCTCCAGATGTCGAAGCCGCTCGACTAGCCGGTCAGGGACCGGTCGCCTCGTACATCCGGTAGGGGCTGGCCGCCGATGGACGGGTAAACGTGAAGAACCGGCCGTTCACCCCTTCGTTCATGTTCCAACGCGTTGGGTCACCGCGAAAGTGCAAGTTCATCGTCACGTCGAGGGTGAAGTTGTCGGACGACGTCCACGATCGAAGCTGGTATGACTCGACTTTCCCGCTCAGCAACACCGGCACATCCCCACATGGCCCGTCTGAGATTGGGGGCCACTGCGCTGACTCGCAGACCGACGACTGTTCTTCGGGCACGAGGTAGCGGGCCGCCGCCGCGGAGGGCCCGGCTTCGACCCACATGTCGAGGTAGGCCTGAATCTCGGCGGCGGCCGCTGAGTACCTCGCCGCGCCACCGGATGCGACCGAGCTGGATGCGACCGAGCTGGATGCGACCGAGCTGGGTGCGGGCGGCGAGGGCACGGGCGGGTTGGCGCTGTGACCGCTAGCGGTACACCCGCTGGCGAGGACGGCCACCGCGAGCGCCAACGCCGTGACTCCGCGACGCGGTGTCACGCGCATGGCCGCCAAGGTAGATGGGCGCCGCTGCGGGCGGGAGTGCCGAACGTCCCCTCCCGGCGGCGCGGATTCATGCCTACGATCGCGGCTATGCAGCGAGTCCAAGGCGTCGTCGCCCGGCAGAAGAACGCGCCCGTCGAGCTCACCACGGTGTTGGTGCCCGACCCTGGCCCCGGTGAGGCGGTCGTGCGAGTGCAGACCTGTGGTGTGTGCCACACCGACCTGCATTACCGCGAGGGCGGCATCAACGACGACTTCCCCTTCCTGCTCGGCCATGAGGCGGCTGGCATAGTCGAAACAGTTGGCGACGGCGTCATCAACGTCGAGCCCGGCGACTTCGTGATCCTCAACTGGCGAGCGGTCTGCGGCCAATGCCGTGCCTGCCTTCGTGGTCGTCCCTGGTACTGCTTCAACACCCACAACGCGGCGCAAAAGATGACGCTCGAAGACGGCACGCCGTTGGCGCCGGCGCTCGGAATCGGCGCGTTCATTGAGAAAACGCTGGTGCACTCGGGCCAATGCACGAAGGTTGACCCGAAAGCGTCGCCCGCCGCGGCCGGACTACTCGGGTGCGGCGTGATGGCCGGGCTCGGCGCCGCCATTAACACCGGCGCGGTGACCCGCGGCGACACGGTCGCGGTGTTCGGCTGCGGCGGTGTCGGCGACGCCGCGATCGCCGGCGCCCGGATGGCCGGTGCGCGCACGGTCATCGGCGTCGACATCGACGACCGCAAGCTCGAGACGGCGAAACGCATCGGCGCCACCCACACGGTGAACTCGAAGAACGCTGACCCGGTGGAGGCGATCCGCGCCATCACCGACGGATTCGGAGTCGACGTTGCGATCGAAGCGGTTGGCAACCCGACGACGTACGAGCAGGCCTTTTACGCCCGTGACCTCGCGGGTGTCGTCGTCCTGGTCGGCGTGCCGACGCCCGACATGCGGCTCGACCTTCCGCTGCTCGACGTCTTCGGCCGCGGCGGCGCGCTGAAGTCGTCGTGGTACGGCGACTGCCTGCCGTCGCGCGATTTCCCCGTGCTGATCGACCTGTACCTGCAGGGCCGGCTCGACCTCGACGCGTTCGTGTCCGAGACGATCGGCTTGGGCGACGTCGAGGCGGCGTTCGACAAGATGCATCGCGGCGAGGTGCTGCGCTCGGTGGTCGCCCTCTAGCCGGGGTAGGCCGATCCCGTGCGCGACTGGCCCGGCCGATGGATCTCAACGCCGCACGGCGAGGTCTTCGTCCGCGGGCTCAACATTCGCCGAGTGAAGGGTTTGGGTCGTTCCGGAGGCGGTTTTGACGACCCAAACCCTTCACTCGGCGAGGTGATGGAGGAGCGGTCCGCGCTTGAGCCGGCGGTGTTCGTGCACGGGCTCGGTGGCGAGTCGCTTGATTGGGCGGACGTCGTCCACGAGTTGGCTGACCGCGTCGACGGCTACGCGGTCGACCTGCCGGGCTTTGGCGAGTCGCCGCCACCGGCCGCCGACCAGCACACCCTCGACCTGCACGCCGCGGCCGTTGTCGCAGTCATCAACGCCGTAAACCGCGGGCCGGTGCACCTGCTCGGCAACTCGCTCGGCGGGTCGGTGGTCACCCGCGTCGCGGCCGAGCACCCCGAGCTGGTCAAGACGCTGACCCTGCTCTCGCCCGCGCTGCCTGACCTGCGTCCTCGGGTGTGGAGCTGGCAGCTGCTGATCGCGCTCATCCCGGGCCTCGGCGCGCCGATCGTCGAGGCCGCCCTGCGCGGCGACCCCGAACGGATGGCCCGCCGGGTCTTCTGGCTGTGCTACGGCGACCCGCACGCGGTCACCGACCAACGCCGCTCGGACGCCGTCGCCGCTGCCCGTCGGCGCGCCGAGCTCGCCTACAGCGGCGCCGTTTACCGGTGGTCGCTGCGCGCGTTGGTCGCGTCCTACCTGCAGGTCGGACGACGCCGCCTTTGGCGGCAGGCCAAGCAGATAACCGCACCGACCCTGCTGCTCTATGGGGGCCGGGACAAGCTCGTCGACCCACGCATGGCGAAGCGCGCGGAGACGACGTTCCCGAACGCCCACACGGTGCTGATGCTGGACGCCGGACACGTGGCGCACCTGGAGTTCCCCGACCGCGTCGCCGCGACGATCCGCGACTTCCTCGACGGGACCCTGGGTCGGGGAATGGGCCAGCCTCGTGGGACCGTTGTGACCAGTGACGCGCCCGGAAACCGACGCGCGAGCTGATCGTCGTCC
>JAICYF010000073.1 GCA_025934355.1 Acidothermaceae bacterium | reverse complement strand
TATGCCGACGAGCACAGCACGTACGGGCTTGCCACCTTGCGCAAAGACCACGTGACCATCGATGGCGATGCGCTGGTGTTCGAGTACGACGCCAAAGGCGGCAAGCATCGGGTGTTGTCGATCATCGATGACGACGTGCGGCAGCTGGTGACCACCTTGAAACGGCGTCGCGGCGGCGGGGACGAACTGCTTGCCTACAAGGACGACGCCGGTCGCTGGCGTGACGTCCGAAGCAACGACATCAACGATCACCTGCGCGCGCTCTCGGACATCGAGATGACCGCGAAGGACTTCCGCACCTGGCACGCCACCGTGCTGATGGCAGTCGCGCTCGCGGTTTCGGCGTCGGTCAGCACACCAGCCGGCCGGGCGCGAGCGATCTCCCGGGCTTACAAGGAGGTCGCCGGCTACCTCGGCAACACCCCTGCGGTGTGCCGCAAGTCCTACGTCGACCCGAAGGTCGTCGACTTGTTCGAGCAAGGGGTGACCATCGCGCCCGCGCTCGAGAAGTTGGGCAGCGAACCGCAGTACGGTCTAGCCACCCAAGGCGCGGTGGAACGGGCTGTGGTGAGAATGCTCACCGTTTCCAGGCGACCGCCAGCCGCGAAGGCGTCGTGAGCGGGTTTTCATCCGCATTGCCCCTAGCGTCCGCTCCGCCTGGGCCGCCATGATCAGACTTGATGCCCACCGAAGAACCACCTGACGACATCTCGCTCACGGTCACGGCCGCGGAGGGCGGCGCCTGGGCGATCGTCAGTGTGCGGGGCGAAATCGACGTCTCGACGGCCGGTTCCCTCGAGGAGGCGGTGCGCACCTGCCTCGCGTCGTCCGGGCGGGTGATCATCGACCTCTCGGGCGTGCAGTTCATGGATTCGACCGGGCTCAACGTGCTTATTCGCGCGCAGTCCAGCAGCAATGACGACCCGTCGGAGGTGCTGCGGCTGGCCGGCGTACCTGACCGGGTGTCGAAGCTGCTTCGGCTCACCCAGCTTGACTCGGTTTTCGCCGTCTTCCCGAGTGTTACGGCCGCCGAAGCCGCGCCGCTGGCCACCGACTAGCTCGCCGCGATCACCAGCGCGACCGCCACCAGCACCACGCCAAGCGTGATCGCCCGCAGCGCCTGCTCTAACGGCCTCATCAAGTCGGACGACGTCAGCGGTTGCTCGCTGCCGTCGGGGAGCGTCGCAACCGCCGTGACCGTGGTGACCTGACGCCGTAGCCAACGCGTCGGCGTGCTCAAGGCACGTTGCCCCAACGTCAGAGCGAAGGCCGCGACTGCGATCACGACCGCGGCGGCGCGAATCGTCCAATGCTGTGCGTAGTAGCCGGTCAGAGCCGGAAAGGCCCCCCACGCCAAGGCAAAACCGATCGCGTTGTGCACGGCGCCGTTGAACCATTCCAGGTTGTACGCAAACGCCAGCAGTGCTCCGACGACGATGAACGGCAGCACGCGCGCGCCACCGACGAACCAACCGATCGCGGCTGCCGCGCCGATCGCGACGACGGCGACGCCCATGAGCAACCGATCGGAGATGCCTGTGCACAGCGGATGGCCGCGCAGCTCATCAAGGGCATGTGCGCCGAGGCCCAGGCCGAGGAAGAAGGCGAGCAGTGTCCACCCGAGCCGGTCGTGACGCAGGTGACCGGCAAGCGCCGCGCCCATCGCGACGTAGCTCAAGTGCCAAGCGGTATACGGAATATGCAGCAGCGAAAGCCAGTCGCGTAGCCCCCCGGTGCCGTCGCCGATCGCATAAAACGCCGGCCGAACCGTTTTCGCAGCCGGGTCGGCGAGGCCGCTCATGCGACTCGTTCGGCTCGTTCGGGTCATTCGGCTCATGTTGGTTTTGACTTCGTCGCGGAGAGCACGAGGCCGCCGCCGAAACTCATCGGTCGCACCGTGACGCTTTGCAATCCGGCCGCCCGCCATGCCGCGACATGCGCGGCGATCGGGTGGCGAGCGTAATGGTTGGTGATGCTCGGGCCGAGGAATCGACCGACGCGATACCACGCCGGCCCGCCGAGCAAGAATCCGAACAGCGGCAGCCCGACCCTGGTGTAGGCGAACCAGACCGCGTGCGCCGGTGTCCAGGCGGGAACGCCGAATTCCAACGACGCGATGACACCTCCCGGCCGGAGGCAACGCGCCAACTCCTTGATCGTGGCTGCCGGATCGTCGACGTAGCGCATGAGATAGGAGAAGGAGATCGCGTCGAACGTCGCGTCGGCGAAGGGCAATTGCTCGGCACGCGCGATCGATAGCCGGATGCGGCCGGAGTGCTTGCTTTGCTCGACATTGGCGAGGCCGAGGCGGAGCATCTCTTCGGTGAGGTCGACGCCGACGATGTCTGCCGCCGTGGCGTCCGCCAGCGCGAGGGTGACGCCGCCCGGTCCGCAGGCGACGTCGAGCACCCGCTTCGGCGCTCCCTCGGCCACTCGCCGAACCACGGCAGCCCGCCAGCGGCGGTCCTGCCCGAACGAAAGCAGGTACGCCAACGTGTCATATCTGGGGGGTAGGGCGTGGAACAACGAACGGGTAAAGCGATTGAGCTCCGTGCCTGCGCGCTGAGCGCTCATGTGATCAACCATAGGCCGGGAGGTCGACGTGGCCGAGGGTCAGCTGGTCGCGCCCCGAGCGGACGGTCCCGAGCGGGCCGCCACGACCGCGACCGACACGGCTACCGCCACCGCCATCGCGACGGCGACGGCGACGGCGACGGCGACTGCGACGGCGACCGCGCCGTGGCGGTCGGTCGTGGCGGCCTGCGCGCTCGCGGCCGGGCCGTTCGACCTCTCGCTGCTTGCCGCTTGGCGCAGCGAGCTCGACGACGTCCAGGAGCGGGTGATGAGGCTGCGCGGCGACATGCCGGTGGTCGTCGGCGTGGCCGACCCATTGCCGGCCGGTGTTCATGCCTTGCTCACCCTCGCCGGCGCCAGGCTCGGCGTCCGCTGGCTGCGGCCGCAGCTCATCGACGTGGCGGCCGCGGTGGAACTCGCGCATCGGGCGGTGATGCAGCACGAAGCGGTCCGCGACCGGCTACCACCTGGGTTGCCGCCGAGGACACCGCCGGGTGGTCCGGCAGAGGCGCCGCTGCTGGCCACCAACAAGGAGCACGTGCTGCGGGGCGACTGGTCGATCACCCAGGCCGCCCGGCTCGTGGCCGACATCGGCCCCTCCGCCTACCGGCTGCTTGTGCGGGGGTGGGGCACGGCGCAGCTGACTCGGCTGGAGACTGGTTCGGCCAGCGCTCGCAATGTGCTTTTTGACACAGCAATTTCGTTAGGCGCTTTAGCGGCGGGTGTGCCGCCCTTAGCCGCCGCACCGGTGTGTTCCCACCGAGTCGAGGTGGCGCACGTCCTGGATTGGGCCGTCCAGCTCTAGGCGCAAGTCGCGGGTGGCCGCACGGGGCAGCGGCACTCGGCCGATTCGTGGGAACGTGTCCGCGATTCGGCCTCGGTTGATGGCATCCTTTGGTCTCGAATCGGCAACGGCGGCGTGGAATGCCTTGACAGTAAACGAGCCGCTATCGACACTCAGGTCGATCAGGAGTGGGAACGTGACCACACCGCGTCGCTCATCCGTCGGCGTTTTTTCAGCGAGAGCCCTGCGAGTAGGGCTCACAGGAGGGTCCATGTTCATGGCTCGTAAGCAGCGGCAAGCGCTCGTGGGCGCCGCCGTAGTGGCAGCCGTCGCAATCGCAGGCTGCTCGTCGTCCAAGGGAACGTCGTCGCCCAAGGCGTCCGACACCGGAACGGCGTCTTCAGCAGCGACGCAGGCATCTAGCCCAGCGTCACCGTCGGTTGACAACACGCCGGTCACTTTGACGATCGGTCTGTTCGGCACGTTCGGCTTCAAGGAAGCTGGGTTGTACGACGAGTACATGAAGCTCCACCCGAACGTCACCATCAAGGAAGACGACGTCGAGCAGTCGGCCGACTACTGGACTGCGCTGCAGACCAAGCTGGCCGCCGGCAGCGGCGTCGACGACATCCAGGGCATCGAGATCGGCTTCGTCGCCGACGTCGTCGCCAACCACGCCGACCAATTCGTCGACTTCAACAAGGCACTGGGCGCTGACGCCGCCAACGTCAAGAGCTCGTTCTACGACTGGAAGTGGCAAATGGCGAGCACGTCGGATGGCAAGACCCTGGGTCTTGGCACCGACGCCGGTCCGGAAGCGATGTGCTACCGGCCCGACCTGTTCAAGGCCGCCGGCCTCCCGAGCGACCGTGACACGCTCGCCCAGGACTGGTCGACGTGGGACGGCTTCATCAAGCTTGGCCAGCAGTACATGTCGTCGCCCACCAAGCCCAAGGGCAGCACCTTCCTTGACAACCCGGCGAGCATCTTCAGCGCCGCGGTTTACCAGGGCAAGGAGGCGTACGACACGCCTGACGGCAAGCCCGACTACAAGAACAGCGACGGCGTGAAGACTGCCTGGAGCTTTGCGAGCCAGGCGGCCGCTGACGGAATCTCGGCTGGGCTCGCCCAGTTCGGTCCGGACTGGAACAAGGCGTTCGCCAATGGTGCGTTCGCGGCGATCTCCTGCCCGGCGTGGATGCTCGGCTACATCACCGGCCAGGCCGGCGACGCGTACAAGGGCAAGTGGGACGTCGCCCCGCTTCCCGGCGGTGCGGCGAACTGGGGTGGCTCGTGGCTCGGCGTTCCGACCGCGTCCAAGCACCAGGCCGCGGCCGTCGCACTCGCCGAGTGGCTGACCGCCCCGGCACAGCAGGTGAAGATGTTCACCTCACAGGCGCACTTCCCGTCCAGCAAGACCGCTGCTGAGGACCCCGCCGTGGCCAGTGCCACGAGCGACTACTTCAACGGCGCTCCGATCGGAAAGATCTTCGGTGACTCTGCGAGCAAGTTGCAGATGACCCCGATCGGTCCGTTCGACACCCAGATTCAGCAGGCAATCACCAACGCGCTGGGCACCATCGTGACCAACAAGGTCAAGCCCGACGCCGCGTGGAATGCAGCCGTTGCCGCGGCAGACCAGGCAATCGGCGGCTGAGAAGCGGTTCAATAAGAAGCGCAGATAGCCCAAGACGGGTGTGGGCGTGGAGGCGACTCCGCGCCCACACCCGGTCCCATAGCTAGGTCCGAAAGCTGAATCGGAAATGGGTCGAGGATGACCATCGCGAGCAGTACCGCCTCCCGCCAGGCCGAGGTCTTGCACGGGTCGCCAGCCGGCAGGCGGCGGCGACGCCGAGCCCAGATGGGCAGCCGGGCAGCGTACGTCTACGTCGCGCCGTTCTTCATCATCTTCGCGGCGATGGGACTCTACCCGTTCCTCTACACCGCCTGGGTCTCGCTTCACAAAGTCTCACTGGCCAAGCCAAATGCGATGAGCTGGGTTGGCTTCGCCAACTACTCTCACCTGTGGAGCAACCACTTCTTCTTGAACGCGTTGAAGAACACGTTCACGATCGGCGTCATCTCGACTGTGCCGCAGTTGCTGATAGCACTTGGCGTCGCACACATGCTCAACTACACGATGCGGTGGCGAACTTTCTTCCGCGTGGCGTTGATCCTGCCGTACGCGACAAGTGTCGCCGCGGCCACGCTGGTGTTCAGCCAGATCTACAGCCAGCAGTACGGCTTGGCTAACTGGGTCACCGGCTTGTTCGGCGTCCATAACATCGACTGGCTCAACAACAAGTGGGCGTCACAGACGGCCATTTCGACGATCGTGACGTGGCGATGGGTCGGCTACAACGCGCTCATCTACCTCGCCGGAATGCAGGCGATCCCAGGTGATCTCTACGAGTCGGCGGTCATCGACGGC
Source organism: Acidothermaceae bacterium (assembly GCA_025934355.1). Classification (GTDB taxonomy): domain Bacteria; phylum Actinomycetota; class Actinomycetes; order Acidothermales; family Acidothermaceae; genus JAICLV01. Next base: position 8,264 of record JAICYF010000073.1, on the reverse strand, counting down.
GCGTCTCGCTGGCAACAGTTCCGGTTCGTCACCTTGCCAGGCTTGCGACCAACCATCCTCTTCACTGTCATCATCTCGACCATCGGCGCGACGCAACTGTTCGCTGAGCCGCTGCTGTATGGCAGCGGCAAGCCGAACGGCGGTGGGCTCAACCAGTTCCAAACGCTCGGACTGCTCATGTACCAGCAAGGCTGGGCGAACCGGAACCTGGGGCTCGCGGCGACGACCGCCTGGACCATCTTCTTGCTGATCGTTGTGTTGGTGCTGGTCAACGTCTTTGTGATGCGCCGCATAACCCGAGAGTCGAAGGGCTGAGCTGACATGGCAGCGATGACCACCACAGCTCCCGCCGTCCGACGCAGCCGCAGTGGCCGCAGCGGCCAGGCGGGCGGCCAACAGCGGGCCGGCAAGTTCACCTACTTTTTGATCGCGATCATCACCCTGCTCTCGATTTTCCCGCTGTACTGGACGTTGGTGTCCGGCTCGCACACCAACGCTCAGATGGCGGAGACCCCCCCACCGTTCGTGCCAACCGGCGACTTCTTCCATAACTTGTCGATGGCCATGCAGCGGCAGGACCTGTGGCGGGCACTGCTGAACAGCACGATCGTCGCCACCGTGGTCGCGGTCAGCAACGTGTTGTTCTGCACGCTCGCAGGCTTTGCGTTCGCGAAGCTGCGCTTCCGCGGCAGCAACGTCTTGCTGATGCTGGTCGTCGGCACACTGATGGTGCCGCTGCAAGTTGGCATCGTCCCGCTCTTCATGCTGGCCGCGAAGTACCACATGATCGGGCACCTGCAGGCGGCCATCGCGCCCTATCTGGTGTCGGCGTTCGGCGTCTTCTTGTTGCGCCAGTACCTCATTGCCGCTCTGCCGACCGAGCTCGTCGAGGCGGGATGGGTCGACGGCGCTTCGACCTTCCGGATCTTCCGCTCGATTGTGTTGCCGATCGCGCGCCCCGCGATGGCCGTTCTGGCGATGTTCCAGTTCCTGATGGCGTGGAACGACTTCTTCTGGCCGATCCTGGTACTGAACAACCGGAACCCAACAGTCCAGGTCGCGCTGAATGGAATGGGCACCGGTTACATCCCGCAGACAGCGGTGGTCATGGCCGCGACGTTCTTTGTGACAGTGCCCGTCCTCGTCGCGTTCGGTTTTCTTGGTAAGCAAATTGTTGGAGGAATCATGCAGGGAGCGGTTAAGGGATGACGCAGATCGAAACACGCCAGGACGCCGAAGAGCGCTCCACGGTGGGGGGCCTTGCGTTTCCCGATCGCTTCGTGTGGGGCACCGCGACGGCGTCCTACCAAATCGAAGGCGCTGTGGCCGAGGGTGGTCGCACGCCATCTATTTGGGACACCTTCAGTCACACCCCCGGCAAGGTCTTCCAAGGCGACACCGGCGACATCGCCGCCGACCACTACCACCGCTACCGCGAAGACGCGGAGCTGATGGAAGAACTCGGCGTCAACTCCTATCGCTTCTCCGTGTCGTGGTCGCGCGTCATTCCAACCGGCGTCGGGCCACTAAACCGCGAAGGCGTCGACTTCTACTCACGGCTCGTCGACGAGTTGCTTGGGCGGGGCATCACGCCAACTGTGACCTTGTACCACTGGGATCTTCCCCAGGAGTTCCAGGACGCTGGCGGATGGACCTCGCGCGACACGGCGTATCGCTTCGCCGACTACGCCTCCGCGCTTGCCGGTGTGCTCGGTGATCGGGTGAGCCTCTGGACCACTCTTAACGAGCCGTGGTGCTCGGCGTTTCTCGGTTACGCGGCAGGCGTGCACGCGCCCGGTCACACCTCCGGCGCCGAGGCGCTCGCCGCTGTGCACCACCTGTTGCTTGGGCATGGGTTGGCGATTCAGAGCTTGCGTTCGGCGCTGCCGACGTCCGCGCAATTGGCGATCACCCTGAATCCAGCTGTTGCGCGACCGGCAACCGACAGCCCGCAAGACGTCAAGGCCGCTTCGAAGGTCGACGGACTGCAAAACCGCATTTGGTGGGATCCGCTGTTCAACGCGCGCTACCCCGACGACGTCCGCGAGTTCACCGCCGAGGTCACCGACTGGAGCTACGTTCGCGACGGCGACCTCGACATCATCTCGACTCCGTTCGACGTCCTTGGTGTCAACTACTACAACCCAGTAGTGGTCGCGCATTACGCGGGCACCGGCGAGAGATCGCAGGCCGACGGTCACGGCGATGGCGCTGGCGAGACCTGGCCCGGTTGCTCTGACGTCCAGTTCGTCGATTTGCCTGGCCGGCACACTGCGATGGGGTGGCCGGTCGACGCGAGCGGCTTGCGCGAGTTGCTCGACCGGCTTTGGCGCGCGTATGGCAAGCCGATGTTCATTACCGAAAACGGTGCGGCATACGACGACGAGGTCTCGGCAGATGGCCAGATTCACGACGTCGAGCGTGCGCAGTACGTGCACGAGCACCTTGCCGCCATCCACGATGCGATTTCGGCGGGCGTCGACGTTCGTGGCTATTACCTTTGGTCTTTGCTCGACAACTTCGAATGGGCCTACGGCTATTCGAAGCGATTTGGCATCGTGCGGGTCGATTTCGACAGCCAGAAGCGCACCGTCAAGGACAGCGGTCGCTTCTACTCACGCGTCGTGCGGGCAAACGCTTTGCCCGAGGCGTGAGGGTTGGCGACTTAAGCAACAGGTCAGCTTGAGTCGCGTATCACGAGTTCGGTCGGCACGATCAAAGAAGCCGGTCGCTTGCCCGGATTGCGCAGCTGTGTCAGCAGCAGCCGGGCAAGTGACCGGCCGATCTCTTCCATCGGTTGCCGCACAGTCGTGAGTTGTGGGTCAGTGAGTCGCGACGCGTGTGAGTCGTCGAAACCGACGATGGCGACATCATCAGGAACTTTGCGGCCGTTCGCTCGCAGCGCGCGCATCGCGCCGACGGCCATCAGGTCGCTCGCTGCGAAAACCGCGTCTAGCTCGGGCGCGCGCTCGAGCAGCTCATGCATGGCGCGCTCGCCGCTCTCTTCGCTGAAGTCGCCGTGGGCGACCATGCGACGCCAAGACTTCCTCGCGCCAGCCGGCAACGAGTCACGAAAGCCCTCGAGCCGGTCGACACCCACAGGCATGTCAGCCGGACCCGTGATGGTGGCGATGTGTTGTCGGCCCGTGGAGACCAAATGCTGCACAGCTCTCGCCGCGCCAGCGCGATTGTCAGCGTCGACATAGGGGATGTTGTCGCCGGCGAACGGCCGACCAGAAAGCACGACCGGCGTTCGGGTACGTGTCAGCAACTGCAATAACGGGTCTTGCCGGTGCAACGACATCAGGATCATGCCGTCGGCGTGGCCGTTGGTGATGTAACGCTCGATGCGCGCGATGTCACCCTCGGCGCTGAGCAAGACAAACGCGTAATCGGTGCGGGCAAGCTCTTCGTTGATCCCGCGGACCGTGCCAGCGAAGAATGGCTCTGAAAAAAGCCGCGATTCTGATTCGGAAACGATCAACGCAATGGTGTCGGTGCGTCGTGTGACTAACGAGCGCGCTGCCCGGTTCGGGACGTAGCCAAGCTGCTCGATCGCCTGCTCCACGGCCGCGCGCGCCTCAGGTGACACTCGCGGCGAACCGGTCAAAACCCGGGACACCGTCGTCTTTGACACGCCTGCGGCCGCCGCCACGGCCCACACAGTCGGCCGACGAGCCGATTGGTCGATGGACACGCTCGCTGGCACCGTCTTTCAGTCGTTGGCAGAGGCTTAACCGCCAGTGACCATGATCCCACGTTGGCACCGGGGATTCCCACTCTTTGGGCCTCAGGGGGCCAGCAATTTCCTTGCCTGGCGGGCCATCTCTCTGTCTTCACGAGCTGGAATCACCAGCGTCCGCGCCGCGGCGTCGTCCGAGCTGATGTCGGTGACGGCGGCGCCGTCAAAGCGGCTTGCGTTCGCTTCAGGATCTAGCTCGATGCCTAGGAAGCCGAGACCGGCGGCGGCTTCGAGTCGAATCTGCGCGGAGTTCTCGCCGACGCCCCCGGTGAAGACGCAAGCATCGACGCCACCGAGGCTCGCCGCCATCGCCGCGATTCCCTTACGGAGCCGATGGACGTAGACCGCGACAGCCAATCGCGCGTCGTCATCGGCGCGATCGAGCAGCTCGCGCATGTCGCCGCTGCCCGCCAGACCCGTCAGTCCTGCGCGCTTCTCAAGCATTTGCGGAACATCGGACTCCCGTTGTGACAGCCAGGTGATCAGGCCGGGGTCGATGTCTCCGGAGCGAGTGGCCATCACCAGCCCCTCGAGGGGCGTGAAGCCCATTGTCGTGTCGACCGAGACACCGTCGAGAACAGCGCACAGCGAGGCCCCCGCGCCGAGATGACAGGTGACGATCCGACGTGCGTCAGGCAGGTGCTCGCCGGCTAGCCGGCTCGCCCAGGCGTGCGAAAGTCCGTGAAACCCGTAACGGCGGATCTCATATCGCTCGGTCCAGGCACGTGGAATCGCGTAGGTGGCGGCTGGCGCGGGGATCGTCGCGTGGAACGCGGTGTCGAAGCAGGCGATGTGTGTCGCGTCGGGAAGTCGTTTCACGAATTCGTCATAGGCGTCGAGCGACTTTGGCTGATGCAGTGGCGCGAGCGCGGCGTAGCCGATCAAAGTCTTGAGCACGTCGGGGTCGATGACGACCGCGTCACGAAACCGCGACCCACCGTGAACGACGCGATGTGCGACGACGTCGACATCGGGTAACTCGGTCGGGACTTCGTCCCACGAGGCGCGCAACTGGTCGCCGCCGCCGAGCAGCCGAACCTTCAGGCTGCTCGACCCCGCATTGACGATGAGAATGTCGTCGCTCACTAGTACGGCCACGTCCAGTTCTTAATCTCTGGCGCGTCGTCACCATGCTCACGGGTGTACTGGCGCTTGCGCAATCGTTCGTCCTGCAACCGTTGGCGCACCTGCGCGGCCCGCACGCCGAGCGACGGAACCCGATCGATCGCGTCGATCACCAGGTGATACCGATCGAGATCGTTGAGCATCACCATGTCGAACGGCGTCGTGGTCGTGCCCTCTTCCTTGTAGCCGCGGACGTGAATGTTGCTGTGGTTCGTACGCCGATACGTAAGTCGGTGAATCAGCCAGGGGTAGCCGTGGTAGGCGAAGATGACCGGCTTGTCGGTCGTGAACAGCTGGTCGAAGCCGCGGTCGGACAGCCCGTGCGGGTGTTCGCTCTCGGGTTGTAGCCGCATGAGGTCGACGACGTTGACGAAGCGCACCTTGAGGTCTGGGAAGTACTCCCGAATCATCGCGGTGGCTGCCAGCGCCTCCAACGTGGGAATGTCACCAGCACAGGCGATGACCAGATCGGGTTCGCCGACGCCGTTCTCATCGTGGTCGTTGCTCGCCCACTCCCAAATTCCAATGCCTCTCGTGCAGTGGGCAACGGCGTCGTCCATCGAGAGGTAGTTCAGTGCCGGTTGCTTACCCGCAACGATGACGTTGACGTAATTGCGGCTGCGCAAGCAATGATCGGCCACCGACAGGAGAGTGTTGGCGTCCGGCGGCAAGTAGACCCGGATCACCTCCGGCTTCTTGTTCATCACATAGTCGATGAAGCCAGGGTCTTGATGCGAGAAACCGTTGTGGTCTTGTCGCCAAACATGACTCGACAGCAGGTAGTTCAAGCTCGCAATTGGACGACGCCACGGAATGCGCCGAGTTGTCTCGAGCCATTTGGCGTGTTGGTTGAACATGGAGTCGACGATGTGAATGAACGCCTCGTAGCTGTTGAACAAGCCGTGCCGGCCGGTGAGGAGGTAGCCCTCCAACCAGCCCTGGCACATGTGCTCCGAGAGGACCTCCATGACCCGCCCGTCAACGGCAACATGCTCGTCTGTTGGCAATATCTCTGCGTTGAGACCGCGGTTCTCGGTCTCGAACACGGCTTGCAGCCGATTCGACGCCGTTTCGTCAGGTCCGAACACCCTGAAGTTCTTGCTTTCAGCGTTGAGTTTGAAGGTGTCGCGCAACAGGGTGCCCAGGACCCGGGTCGCCTCCGTGAACGTGGTCGCCGGTTTCTCCACGGGCACCGCATACGCGCGGAAATCGGGCAGCTTGAGGTCGCGGAGCAGGAGACCGCCATTGGCGTGCGGGTTGGCGCCCATGCGACGCTCGCCGTGCGGCGCCAACGCGGCGAGCTGATCGCGCAGCCTGCCGGTCTCGTCGAAGAGCTCCTCGGGACGGTAGCTGCGCATCCACTTTTCCAGTTCCCGCAGGTGCTCGGGATTCTCTGCCAACGCGGCCAGCGGCACCTGATGCGACCGGAAGCTGCCCTCGGTCGGCAGCCCGTCGACCTCCTTCGGTCCGGTCCAGCCCTTGGGCGTGGCAAGGACGATCATCGGCCAGGCCGGCCGCGTCGCGTCGTCCGATTTGTTGGTCGCCCGCGCACGCGACTGGATTGAGCGGATCTCGTCGATCGCGTCGTCCAGGGCATTTGCCATGACGCGGTGCATCGTCATGGGCTCGTCACCTTCGACCAGGATCGGTCGGTATCCGTATCCGCGCATGAGTTCCATCAGCTCGTCCCTCGGGATGCGCGCGAGCACCGTTGGGTTGGCAATCTTGTAGCCGTTGAGATGCAGGATCGGCAAAACCGCGCCGTCGCGCGCCGGGTCGATGAACTTGTTGCCGTGCCAACTGGTGGCCAGGGGGCCGGTCTCCGCCTCACCGTCACCGACCACGCAACAGACCACAAGGTTCGGATTGTCGAACGCCGCGCCGTACGCGTGCACTAGCGCGTACCCAAGCTCGCCACCCTCGTGGATCGAGCCGGGCGTCTCCGGAGCGGCGTGGCTCGGAATGCCCCCGGGGAAGGAGAACTGGCGGAACAGCTGCCGCATGCCGTCGGCGTCTTGGGTGATGTGCGGATACGCCTCGGTGTAGCTGCCTTCGAGGTAGGTGTTTGCCACCATGCCGGGGCCGCCGTGCCCAGGGCCGCAGATGTAGATCGCGTCGACGTCGCGCTCGTTGATAACCCGGTTCATGTGCGCGTAGATGAAGTTCAGGCCGGGCGTGGTTCCCCAATGGCCAAGGAGTCTCGGCTTGATGTCGTCAATCGTCAGGGGGTCGCGCAGCAAAGGGTTGTCGAGCAGGTAGATCTGCCCCACGGAGAGGTAGTTGGCCGCCCGCCAGTAGGCATCGATGAGCGCGACGTCGGAGTTGGTCAGCTGGCTGGCCACTGGGGTGGTTTGTGTGTCGGACATGGCGCTCCTTGGGCGAAGAATGACGAGCGCGGGGCTCCGGTGGCCCCAGCGGTCATCCTTACCCTCGCATCGCCGACACTCACCGACGGGGGGACGACGATGGCATTTGACCGGGTCCAAAGTCCCATCTGAGCGTGACGTCTCGCACTGGAACTCGCCGCCACGGTATGTCGTAATACCGGTATGAGTACCACGCGCGCTTCGATGCTTGCCACGCTTCGTGACCATCCGTTCCTGTCGGAACTGCCGGCCGCGTCGCTGCGTCGGCTGGCCGCGCACGCCTATCGCGTCGACTTCGCGGCGGGCGACACGATCTTCCGCGAGGGTTGCGTGGCCGACCGGTTCTTCTTGATTCGCCGCGGTGCGATCCGGTTGGCGATGGACGTTGCCGGTCGCGGGGTTGTCGACGTCGAGACACTTGGGCCTGACACTGCCCTGGGCTGGTCATGGCTGGTTTCGCCGTATCAATGGCACATGACGGCGGTCGCCGTTGACCGCACGTCAGCGGTTGTCATCGACGCATCGGTCCTCAGATCTTTGATGGCGGCCGACGCCGTGATGGGCTACGAGATCATGCGCCGCTTCGCCGCGGTCATGTTCGACCGGCTGCAAGCCGAGCGAGCGCGCCTCACGGTGAGCGGCTCAGGCCGGGTCGTGTTGCCGGAGGCAACGATCGCCGGTCCGTGGGCCGGCCTGCGCGCGATGGTGTCCGCCGTCCGCTGACGTTCTGCCTCGGATTCCCCTCCGTCGCGCGCCCTCCGTTCAGTCGGAGGGCGCGACATTTGTTTGCCGCGCCTGTGCCGGATGGCCCCCGCTGGAGATGGTCCCGCAGATGTGGGTCTGTTGCCTTGGCGCCACAGGACTTTCGTCTGTGGGTGTGGGCGTTTCGCCGCCCCGATATTGGTGGTGTTCGACGGATGAAAGCGCGAGCCGGGACGGATCCGGCGGGACTTTGAGGAGGTCGTGATGCGCCGCAAGACGTTCGATGCACTACTCACCACCGGTGGTCTGCTGATCGCCGTCGTGTTGCT
>JAICYF010000158.1 GCA_025934355.1 Acidothermaceae bacterium | reverse complement strand
TCGCCGCGGGCTCGCTCACGTAACCGGCTAGCTCGACGCCACCGCCTAGCTGCTGATCGCGGCTCGGCCAAGCCGCGCTGCTCGCCGTCGGGCTGACGCCGGCATGGGCGACCGCGTCGGCGACAAAAAGGGCGAGCACCGCTTGCGGAAAGACGAGGGCGTCGACGCGACCGGCGTCGAGGCGGCTTCCGACAGCGACACCTAACAACCGTCCTGCGGTGCGCGCGGCCTGGTCGTTGCCCGCGATCGTCCAAGCCGCCACGATGGCGTCGAGTGGCGGCCCACCGGGGCTGGGCAGGGTGGCGTCGAGGTCGGCGCCGGTCATCCCGCCGTGCGAGCGCGTTTGCGCGGCCATGTTGTCGACCTGCCACGCCGTCAGCCGCAACCCGGTGGAACCGGTCGGCTGCACCGCGGGAGCGGCCGACGACTCGTCAGAAACCGTTGCGACTCCGGTCGCGGCGAAGGCTGAACTCAGGTCGGACGCGGACATCGCGCCGCCCGCGGCGATCGCGTTGCCCGAGGCGCTCGACCGTGACGCCGCGCCCGCACCGCTGGTGCAACCGGTGACCGCGACAGCAACAGCGACCAGCGCGGCAAGAGTCGCGAACCGACGACGCGAAACGATGATCCGCATGCGAGCGAAACTAGGAAAGCGTTGTAACGTCTCGGTAATCCGGTCGTCACCCCCGACCAGACGAGGTTGCTCCACAGCTCGACGACGTATGACATATGATGATTGAGCAGAAGCCTTCGAACTCTCGCGCACGAGCCGCTCGTGCCATGGCCCCTAACGGAGTAGCCGACATGACCGTCGTCGCGCCGGCGAGCAACACCCGCCGCGCTGCGGGGGAGCGTCCGACGCGCCGGGCCGACGCGGTCGTGAGCGACCTTCTCGAACGCATCGTGTCGGGCGACCTTCGTCCAGCTGACCTCGTGCCCACCGAGCCTGCGCTGTGCGACGCGTACGGTGTCAGCCGCACCGTCGCCCGAGAAGCGGTGAAGTCACTTGAGGAGAAGGGCCTGGTCACCGCTCGTCAGGGCATCGGCACCCTGGTCTCACCCCAAGAGGCGTGGAACCTGCTTGACTCCGAGGTGCTTGCCGCCATCGTGCGCCATGACGAAGAGTACGAAGTGCTTGACCAGCTCATCGTCGTCCGAACTGTGCTCGAATCAGCGCTAGCCCGCGAGGCGGCCCGTCGACGCACCGCCGACGACCTTCGCGAGCTGAACGAGTTGATGGACGAACTCGACACCTGCGTGCGCGAGCCCGAACGCATGAACCTCGTCGACGTCGCGTTCCATGAGCGAATCATGCTGGTGTCGGGAAACCAGCTCGCGCGGGCGATTGTGAAGACCGTGCACGCCGAGGCCCGTCGCAGCACTCGGTACAGCGGAAACGTCACCGTCGCCGATCGCGAACGCACGAACCTGCAGCATCGTGGCGTGCTCGAGGCGATCACGGCTGGCGACTCCGAGCTCGCGGCGTCGCTAATGATGGAACACATCACCGACGCGTGGCGCCGCCGTCGTCCGCGAGCGAAACGGCAGCCAACCCGCCGCTGATCCGTCCGCCGATCCGCCGCTGATGCGGTCGGTGCCCCGCGTCGTCAGCGCTCGAGGGGGCTGTCGTCCTCCGGCGTCAGCCGCAGGCCCGCGCGAGCCGGCCGCACCTGCCAGTTCGCCGGCTTTTGCGACAGCGGCTCGGGTGTCAGCGCGCGAATCGCCTCCTCGTCGACGGCCAAGCCGTGGCCCGGTTCGTCGCCAAGAACGACGCCGCCGTCAACGATCTCTTGGTCGACGCGCATGCCGTAGGGGTACGACAGGTCCTGCACCTCGATGCTGATCATGTTTGGCATCGCGGCCGCGGCCGGCGCGATCGCGGGCCAGAACCCCACGGGGCTCACGGGCAGGTTTCGTGCGTCGGCGGCCGCGGCCACGCGCAACGCGAGCGTCGTGCCCCAACCCCAACCGATTTGGACGACGTCGAGCGCGTCGGCGTCGAGAAGTGGGCGAAATTGCTCAAGCCCGGTGAGGTTTTCGCCGCTGGCAACGCCGGCCCGCACCCCCGCGCGGACGGCCGCGTGCCCTGCGGCGTCCCAACGCCGAACCGGTTCCTCGATCCAGGCGAGGTCGATTTTCTCTTCAAGCTTGGTGACGTAACGCACCGCCTGCGAACGATGCCATGCCTCGTTGGCGTCCAACATCAGCCCGGGCGCCGCGCTGTTTCGCGAATAGACCTCGCGCAACAGTTGGAGCCGGCCGAGGTCGACATCGAGATCTCGACCGCCCTTCAACTTGGCGGACCGGTAACCGCGCTCGGCAAACTTCAGATGCAACGCCAGCAGTTCGTCGCTGTCGAGCGCGATGTCAAGTGCCGACGCGTAGCCGGGAACGAACCGGTCGCGGCCACCGAGATATCGCCAGAGCGGCTCTCCCGCCAGCTTGGCCTTCACATCCCACAACGCCATGTCGATGGCGCCGATGGTGCCGGCCACCGCGCCTTGGTGCCCCAGCTTGAAGACGTGCGCGCACATACGGTCGTAGAGGCCGACCACGCCGCGCGGGTCTTCACCGGAGACCGCGGCGAAGACGCGCTCGATGTCCGGATGCGCGCCGATGCCGACGCCCTCAACTCCTTCGTCCGTCGTGACAATCAGCACGTGGACGGGAGTGCGCGTCGTCTCACTGGCGTGATTGACATCGCCGATCCGCCGGCCCCAGTCGTGATGGGTCAGCAGGCTGCGATATCCGGTTATCTTCACGACGCCCCTTTGCCTCGGGAGTTCTCGGCGACAACGACTCCGAGCGATCTGCCACACCTACTGCGGACACTCATTCCTTCACCCCGCCGCCGAGCAGCCCGCGCACCAATGAGCGCTGCGACAGCATGAAGACAATCAACACCGGAACGACCGCGATCAGCGTGGCTAGCGCCAATTCCGGCCGGAAGATGTTGACCTGCTGGCCGCCGCCGCCGACAGCCGGGTTGAACGACGGGGTCGACGACAGCAGGTTCGACAGGCCGACCTGGATCGGGTACTGCGACGACTTCGCAAGCACCGCGTACGGCAGGAAGAAGTTGTTCCAGTCGGCGACGAAGCTGAAGAAGAGCACCAACGCGATGACCGGCTTGGCCAGTGGCAGCGCGATGCGACGGAACGTCGTCCACTCACCGCAGCCGTCGATCCGTGCCGCGTCGAGCACGTCGCGCGGCATCGAGGTCGAGTAGTAGATGTACGCGATGTAGACGCCGAACGGATAGAACGCGAACGGCAGGATCACCGACAGCACACTGCCGATCAGCTTGAGCGCGTTCAGCTCAAGGAAGATCGGAAGCACCAACGCGGCGGCCGGCATGATCATCACGACCAGCGTCAGCGTCAGTATCGTCTTGCGGCCGCGGAAGGTTCCGAGCGCGAGACCGTAGCCGGCGGGAATTGCGGTGACCAGCACGATTAACGTCGCGCTCACCGCGTACAGCAGAGAGTTCGCAATCCACCGGCGGTAGATGTGCGAGCTGAACCCGTCGAGGTGGTCCCACGCCAGCGCGATTTGGTGAAAGCTGCCGAATGCGAACGGGTTGCTCGTCACGAGCCCGTTGTCGGACTTCGTCGGCGCCAACAGCAGCCACAGCATCGGCGCCACGAAGAACACGGCGAACACCGCGAGAAGCAAAAACCGAAGAGTGCGAACGGTGACCAGCCGCATCAGTCTTCCCTCCTGAACAAGCCGGTGCGGGTGACGATGATGACCGCCGCAATCAGCCCGATGAGCAGCAGGTCAACCGAGACCGCGGCCGCTTCGTTGAACTTCCCGTAGCGGAACGCCAACTGGTAGGCGAGCTGATTCGACGACCAGGTGTCAGGGACCATGCCCAGGCTGGCTTCGTTCACCAGCTGCGGCTCGACGAAGAGCTGGGTGCCGGTCGCGAACGACAGGATCACCATGTACGCGATCCACTTGCCGATCATCGGGAGCTTCAGTCGCAACGCGATGGTGACCGGACCCGCACCGTCAATGCGGGCAGCCTCTTCGAGTTCGTGCGGAATCGTGTTCAACGCTCCGTGCAGAACGACGATCCAGCCACCGGCGCCTGTCCAGAACGCGATCATCGCGAAGATGAACGGCAAGTGGCCCGGCGCGATCGACTCAACGAAGAGATGCGACCCCAAGATGTGCAGCAGAAACGTGCCGGGGCTGACACCGGGGTCGAGCATGAACAGCCAGACCAAGACCGACGCCGCGCCCGCGAGCGCGCCCGGTATGTAGTACAGGAATCGAAACGTGGACGACGCTCGGCCGGCGCGGCCGTGCAGCACGAGCGCCAACCCGACAACGAACACGATGAGCGCTGCGAGCCACACGGCGGTGTACACGAAGACGTGTTCGAAAGACGGTCCGAAGCGGAAGTCGTTGCCGGCCTGCGTGAAGTTCTTCAGGCCGATGAACTTGCCCTTGCGGGTGGTGAACGCCAACGTGATCGCGTAAATCATCGGCAGGATGCCGAAGGCCACGAGAAACGGCAGGTAGGGCAGGACGAAGCCGAAGCCTCGCCCGGTTCGCGTGTCGCCCTTGCGCCGTGCCCCGCCGACGGGCAGGCCACGCTTTCGCGTGGCCTGCGCCGCCGGCGTCAGGACGGGTGTGTCGCTCACGTCGATCAGTGTGAGGCGACGGTGTATCCGGCGGCCTTAGCCGCCTGTGACAAGCCGTTCCCGAACGCTGGCATCAGCGAACTCAACGACTTCCCTGCGACCAGACCGGTGACCACGGTGTTCGACCAGACCGGCTGGTCGGGGTAGGTGACCAGGTCCCAGCCCTGCCAGATCTGGTTGGCCGCCGCCTTGATGGCCGGCGTCGGGTCGGCTGCGAAGTACTTGTTCGTAGCCATCCCCGCAAGCCACGAGGTCGCGAGCGGTCCGTATCCCGGGAGACCGGGGCGGGCGTCCGCACCCGTCGGGTCGGGGTTAAAGACCGTCGTCGACCAAAGAACGAAGTCCGCGGCCGCCTTCATGTTGCTGGAGTGCTTGGAGATGATCCACGGTCCACCGCCGACCTGCCCGGTGGTGACCGGGGTGTCGGTGCCCCACTGAAGCGGCGGCGCGGAGGTGATCTCACCGGCCGGGATCTTCAGCGTCGAGTCGAAGACCGACTGCGCGTACCACGCCGCTCCCGGCATCATGAGCACCTTGTCGTTCGCGCCGCCGTACTTCTTGGCGAAGTCAGGCGTGAAGACGCTCAGCGGTGGCACGGTGCCGTTCTTAATCAGCGGGTCGAGCAAGCTGGCCATCTCGGTGCAGTGCGTGTCAGAGACGTTGATCGTCACGTTAGTGTCTTTGACGTTCGCCTCGAGCGGGCACTGGTTGCTCCAGAAGTAAATCCAGTGGCTGAACGACTCGCCCGTGGTGCCGATGATGTAGCCCGGGTGATCCTTGGCCACCTTCTCGCCGAGCGCTGCCCAGTCCTGCCAGGTGGTCGGAACCGTGTAGCCGAACTGCGTCATCAACTTCTGGTTCACCCAAAGGACGACCGGAGCAAGGTTGTCCTGGATGCAGACAAGCGTGCCGTTGACCGTGCACTGCGCCAGCGACGTCTTCGGCCACTGGCTGGTGACGCTGCTCCCGAGCGCCTTGCCCATGTCGGCGGCGAAGTCGAACGGCTGCTGCGCCATCCACACCGGGTCGTTGACCTGCTCGCTGAAGATGACGTCCGGCCAGCCGCTGCCGGCCTTGTTCCAAAGCTGAATCTTGGTCTGCAAGCTGGTGGCGCCGTTGCCGTCGCCGTCGAAGGTGACGATGTTGACGTGCACGTTCGGGTGCGCCGCCGCATACGCCTTCGCGTCGGGTAACCGGGCCGCGTCGACCCACACCGTCAAGTTGCCCGACGCGTCGCTGCTCGCGGCCGGTGCGGAACCCGAACCTGCAGATGCGTTCGCCGGCGCCGTCGCGGGGCCGGCCGGAGTCGACGACGCGCCACCAGCCGGAGAATTTGTAGAGCCTGCTGAGCTTTTCGAGGAAGAACTACACCCCGCGACCGCCAGAGCGGTCGCCAGGACGGCCAAGCACATACGCCGCTGCATTCGCACTGCTCGCTCCTTTGCGCCAGACCGGGGAGAGGCCGCCGGTCGGAGGGACGGCTAAACGTATATCGTATGACGTGTGATGTCAACGAGTCGTCGGAGGCAGGCGGAAGGGAACCGCGAGCTGGTGCGAAACGAGGAGCGCCGGCCACCGAAAAACGCGCGGCGCGGCCGGCTTGAACCTCAGGTGGCGGGCGCGCCGAACCTGCGTCGTTGCGCGAGAACGCCGTTACAGCTGAGGGAAAACGCGCGATTCGATCAGCGCAAGAGACCGGCTTGAGTCGGGGGGGGTCAGCCGGTCTCTCACGCCGTGCCCGGAGCGAGCCGCTTCAGATGGGGGGGTTCGCCCGCTCCGGCTCCGGCATCCATGTCGGAGCTTGCACAATATCTGTATCGATATGCGACGCGGTAGTCTTAACGGGGTTTTTCCTTGACCACCCTAATGGCCCATGTCTGAGGCCAGCCCGGCCCGTTTGTCCGGGTCTCACTTGGTGCGCAGCTTCAAGCCGTAGAAATCGACCGCGTTCTCTACGAAGATCCGGCTGCGCTCGACGTCGCTCAACTGGCCCGCCAGCAACCGCTCCGCCAGCTCAGCGACCGCGGCGTACTCTGCCTCGAGCAGGCAGACCGGCCAGTCGGAACCGAACATCAGCCGATCCGGGCCGAACGCTTCTAGCGCGACATCGACCGCGCGGCGGAAGGTCTCGGCCGTCCACTCACCTGGCAACGCCTCG
>JAICYF010000018.1 GCA_025934355.1 Acidothermaceae bacterium | reverse complement strand
GGCGAGCAGGGCCCATGCCTCGACTGTTTCCACTCCGGCGAGCCGGTCAGCGCGACCGACCTCGCGACCCAGTCGCAACGATGGCCACTCTTCGCCCGAGCTGCGCTGAACACCGGCTACCGGTCGGTCCACGCGCTGCCGCTGCGGCTCAGGCAGCAAATCTTGGGTGCGCTGAACCTGTTCGGCGACAAACCCGGGGCCCTCAGTGAGCCGGTTGCACGCCTGGGTCAGGCGCTCGCGGACATGGCGACCATCACAATCCTGCATGAGCGCGCCTTGCGCGAGAGTGAACACGTCGCTGCCCAACTTCAGACCGCTTTGGTGTCCAGGATAGTGATCGAACAGGCGAAGGGCGTTCTTGCCGAACGAGGCGATCTGACGATGGACGACGCCTTTCAAGTGCTACGCAAGCACGCGCGTGACCACAACCTACGACTGCACGACGTGGCCCGCGGCATCGTCGAGCGCACGATCGATGTGAATGCCATGCTCGGCGCCCCGCGCAGACCGCAACACACCTAGGCTCGTCGCGGGGACGAAAGCGGCGTACGATCAACAACTACTCCCACCTTCGGTGGCGAGACGCGTGGCTCCAGATCACTGGCGACGCACCGACGTGCAAGACGGTGTGCGGAGGCCGGGTCGTGGAACGCGAGAGCACGATCGCACAAACCGCGCGGTTGACTCCACTGCAGGCAAATCTCGACCCGGTGACCGGCTTCGTCGATCGCCGCTGGTTCGAGGCCGCGCTCGCTCAGCCACAGTCGCTGCTGACGCGTGGCAGCGCCGGTCTGGGCGTGATCGCTGTCCGGCTGGCTGCCGTGACGCAACCTCGTGCTGAGGGTGGTTTGTCGGTTCGCGACGGGCGGTTGCTGATCGCCGCCGAGGTTATCCAGAGCGTTGCCGACAAAGGCGACCTCGCGGCTCGAATAGGCTACGACCGTTTTGCCGTCCTCACCAGCGGTGATGCTGTCCGCTTGGCCGACACCGCCTCCGGAATGGTTGCCAAGCTGCGGGTGACCGGCATTTCGGCAAGCGCTGGATGGGCAAGTAGTGGCCGACAGGGTGGGCTGTCCGCCGCGCTGAAGTCCGCCGAGCGCCGAGTCAGAGCGAGTAACGGCTTACCACGCGCACGCGAAGAGTCAGCAGCGCGCGCTGTCGTCGCGGTGCGAGATGCGGTGGCCGCGAGCGCATTGCGGGGCGAGGCGACCGGCATCTTGATGCAATGGCACCACTGCACGCCCGAACGCGCCGGGCGTGAACTTGCTTACCAGGCACACGAACTCGGCCTGTCGGTTACAGCGATGGCCCGACTGCTGGTCGTCGTCTCCGCTGGGAACGTCGCAGACATGCCCACAGCCAGGGGAATCGAACTCGACCGAACGGTTCGGCTCGCGACCTACACGGCGCCATCCCAGCCAGCCTGGACCGTCGAACCACCCAACGCCGCGAACGTGCGAATGGCTTCACAACCGGAAACCGCAGCCTCGGCCTTCGACCTGAGGATCGCTGGCCGGTACCAAGCCGCCGCGGGCCGCCGCGGGTCGGGCGGGGACTGGTTCGACGGTTTCATTCTCCCGGACAACGCCGTCGGGCTCGTCCTAGGTGATGTTTCCGGGCACGACACGCTCGCGGTGACGGTGATGATGCAGCTACGAAGCTTGGTGCGGACCATCACGGGACGATCCGAGATCGCGCCGAGCGAGGTGCTGCGCCGGCTCGATCACCGACTCATCGAACTGGGCTCTGACCGGCTCGCTACCGTCGTCTTCGGTTGGACGCACACCGACGCCGCCGGCCACCTCATGCTGCGGTGGTGCAACGCCGGTCACCTGGCGCCCGTCCTCATCACATCCGACGGCGTGGCGACCGTCCTTCCTAGCGCTCACGATCTGCTGCTCGGCCTCGACGGAAAAACTCAGCGCACCGACCTGACGATCGAATTGCCACCCGGTGCGACGGTCGTGCTTTACACCGACGGGCTGGTCGAAACGAGAACCGCCAGCATCGACGATGGCCTCGCTCGGCTGTGCGCCGCCGCCGGACGACTCGCAAACCGAGCCGAAACCGAACTGCGCGACTCATTGCTGTCGGCGATGGTCGCGCCCGACAGCCCCGACGACGTCACACTGCTCGCGGTGCGCATCGCAGGTGCAGCGGGCTTCGCCGCGCAACGCGGCCGGGGCATCCAGGTGACAAGCTCGCCGCAACTCGCGCCCGCATAAGCAAGCTCGACCCCGGGCCACGACGACGCGGGCGATCACGGGAGGCGAACACGAGCGCAAGCTTGAATCGTTTTTGCCCCGGACGCACACCTGCCAGCCGTCGCCCTATTTTTGGGACGCCGATTTTCCCCCACGTGCATGATCAGCTCTTGATCAGCCATACGTTCTTCCTCGTTCGGTCAAAGCGGCGGACGACGAGCGGGCTTGCGTCGCTCCCTTGGCTAAAGCCGCCGGGTCGATTGACGATCGCGGCGGATTGTCCGGCGGAGCTGCCCGATCCGCGCACCGCCGATTGCAAACCCAACGTTCATCGGCATAAAAGGCGTCCTCACTTGTGGCTTCGAAAATCAGTTGAACCGCTCGTCGCCCTAGTGAAGTTCGTGCTCCCGCAAGGAGCCGCAGCGACGGGCTGCGCTCAGGTGTGGGGCGGGGCCGACCCGCACGCCAGTGGTCGGCGTCAGACGGCATTCGCGTTGGCCGAATGTTCTCGCGACGAGTGTTGATTCGCGCGCCGCTGGAGACCGCAGCACATGGATCTTGGGCCGCACACTGCCCACCGCCTAATGCCCAGTGATCGACCGGAGCATGTCTAGTATTCGCCCTGAAATCGACCGCGGCCACACGAGGAGCGAAGGTCGCGTGGCGCGGACTGCGCTGGCACTCTGTGTTAGGCTGCGCGTGGTTGTAGTTGCAGTACTCCTCGACGTTTGACGCCCGCGGATTTCGGCAGCGGGCGTTTTTTCTTTTTGCGCGGTCAGATCCGCGCGAAGACGCAGCAGCCCGGAGCCGGTTCCCGGCCCGTCCATCAACACGAGGAGTACCCCCAATGGCACAAGGCAGCGTCAAGTGGTTCAACGGCGAAAAGGGCTTCGGCTTCATCAGCCCCGACGGCGGCGAGCCTGACGTGTTCGTTCACCATTCACAGATCCAGGCCGATGGCTACCGCAGCCTCGACGAGGGTCAGCGGGTGGAGTTCAACGTCACGCAGGGTCCGAAGGGCCCGCAGGCGGAGTCAGTTCGCCCGGTCTGAGCGAGCGTAGTCTGGCGGTGGTGTCGCCCTTCTAGTATCCACGGGAAGGGCAACACACCCTTAGGAGAGGCGATCGCGATGGCTGGCAAGAACAAGGGTGGCCGCGAAGTTCGTAAGCCAAAACAGGACCACAACAAGCCGGTCAAGGGCCAGACGCCCTCGCCGATCGCGCGCGCCGTCGAAGGTGCCCGACCTGAACGAACGCCGGGCAAATCGTGACCGCGGGATCCGTGCCGGCGACGGCGCAGGATGCGGAGGCCGCGTTGTATTCCGCGATCGCCCGGCAGGCGAAGGCGTTTGAGGGCGAGGCGGGGAGTGAGTCGAAGGCCGGCGCGATTCGAGAACTCGCGGAGGCGTTGGCGTGGCTCAAGAGCCCAGGCCAGGCGCATTAGGGAAAGACGGCGAGGAAGGTCCGCGACGAATGCGCAAGACCGAACGCGGCAACCTTGATGGCGAGAGTTCGGACGCCGTCGAGTGTCGGGAGGCGCGCCGTGAACTCTACGCTGCGGAAGAAGCGCACGACCGGCTCGAAATCGCCGGTGGACTGTCTCCCGGGAAGGTCCGCGATGGCGCGGACAACGCGGAAAGCGCGGCCACGCAGCGGGTCCGCTATGCGTGGAATAAGTATCGGGCAGCGATACGACTCCGTCGCTTGAGTTGATACATTCCAACGACTGGGCCCGCCGAGCGCCCGGCGCTCTCGGGGTGCACGCTCAACGCGCCGATCACGTAGCGCTGCGCTGGCAGCGGCGCCGGCAGGTTGAGACTCTCCATCTCCAAGAGCCATCGCCAAACATCGAACGACATCCCCCGCAGTTGACATCCACCGCGGTTGCACTGTACCTACTGGTAGGTACAGGATGGCGCCATGGAATCGCGTGAACTGTTGCTCGAGACTATGAGCGAGCTGATGTGGGAGCGCGGCTACGCCGACACCAGCCCGCGCGCCGTGCGCGAGCGGTCCGGCGTCGGCCAAGGCAGCATGTACCACCACTTCCCGACCAAGCGCGACCTCGCGCTTGCCGCTCTCGAGCGCAACATCGCCGACCTGCTGCCCGCCGCGTCCGAGCTGGACGGCTCCGGCGACCCGATGGCCCGCATCGAGGCCTATCTGATGCGCCCCCGCGATGTACTCAAGGGCTGCAAAGTCGGCCGGATGACCCAAGACCCGCAGGTGCGCGAGGATCCGGTGCTGCTCGCGCCGGTGGCTCGCGCGTTCGCCCAGGTGCACGTCAGCTGGGTGAAGGCGCTGCGCGACGCAATCGCCGCAGGCGAATTGCGCGATGACGTCGACCCAGAGCGCCTCGCTCACACCTTGATGGCCGTCATTCAGGGCGGCTACGTGCTCGCCATCGCGCAGCAAGACCCAGGCCCGTTCGACGCCGCGCGCGCTGGCGCCCTCGATCTGCTCCGCGCGGCGGCGCCGCTCGCGTCGTCCGCCCCAAAAAACAAAAGCAAGAAGAGGAAGTGAAGGCCTTGACGGTACGCATTGGCATCAACGGGTTCGGCCGGATCGGACGCAGCTACCTACGCGCCGCACTCGCAAATCGCGCCGACGTCGAAGTGGTGGCGGTCAACGACCTAACCAACGCCCGCACGCTGGCGACCTTGCTCGAGTGGGACTCCATCTCCGGTCACCTCAACGGCGTCGCCTTCGATGGCGACGCGATCACGGTTCAGGGTAAGCGCATCACGGTGTTCGCCGAGCCCGACCCGGCCGCCATCGCCTGGGGCGATGTTGGCGCCGACATCGTCATCGAGTCGACCGGTCGGTTCACGGACGGCGTCGCGGCGTCCGCCCACCTCAAAGGCGGCGCGCGAAAGGTCATCATCTCGGCGCCGGCCAAGGGCGACGTCCCGACCTTCGTGCTCGGGGTGAACGACGACAGCCTCGACCCCGACAGTCACGACGTCTTCTCCAACGGCTCGTGCACCACGAACTCCCTTGCGCCGCTGGTAAAAGTGCTAAATGACGCGTTTGGCGTCGAGTCCGGACTGATGACGACGGTCCACGCCTACACCGGCGACCAGCAGCTGCACGACGGCCCGCACTCCGACCTGCGCAGGGCTCGCGCGGCCGCGGTGTCGACCATCCCCACGTCGTCCGGCGCCGCGAAAGCGATTGGCAAAGTCATCCCCGAACTCGACGGACGTCTCACGGGTGCCGCCTTGCGCGTCCCAGTGCCAGTCGGGTCGATCACCGACCTCACCGTCGTCCTTCGCAATGCCGCCAGCGTTGACGACGTCAACGCCGCGTTCCTCGAAGCGGCGTCGTCGCCGAAACTTCGGCGCTACCTGCAGTACTCCGAGGCGCCGCTGGTCTCGGCCGACATCGTCGGCAACCCCTACTCCTCAATCTTCGACGCGCCATTGACGGAGGCCGTCGGCAACCAAGTCAAAGTCCTTGGCTGGTACGACAACGAGTGGGGTTTCTCGAACCGGCTCGTCGAGTTCTCCGAGCGAGTCGCTGCGGGCAGCTGACCGCCGACACAATTGCACTTTCAAGCCCAAAAAGCCTCAGCGAGTGCGCGCTCACGCCGATACGGAGCGAACAGAGGCCGCAAAGAGGGGGCCGGTAGATGGCCGGATCGACTCAATGGATTTTGTGGTCGCGCGAGAGCGATCCCGTCGCGCGGCGGATGTCTGCAGCCGCGAGTATGCGGCGTGCGCCCGCCACCCCGGCAAGCTCGAAACCCGCTGGGTCCGACGTCGAAGCGCCGCCCGATCCGGCGTCGCCTAGTGGAGGTGGCGCGCCACAGTCTCGACGCCGGCGCGGTCGTCGCGCGCCTCAACCGGCAGATGCGTGCCGCGATCCCGGTGACATCAACGCTGTCATCGACGCGCGTTTCGTCGATGTCGTCTTCCAACCGATCGTCGATGCCGAGCACGAGCAGGTCGTTGGCTTCGAGGCGCTAGCCCGCGGGCCGTTCGGGCCCTTGAACTCGCCGTCGAGTTTGTTCGCTGCAGCACGTGCCGTGGGGCGGGCCGGCGAGATCGATTGGATTTGCCGCGCCTTGGCGTTTCAAAAGTTCATGGACGCCGACCTGCCTGCCTCGCTGAGCCTCTTTGTGAACGTCGAGCCCGACTCGCTGATCGAACCTTGTCCCGAAGACTTGCTGCCGACGGTCTGGGAAGCCGAGACGAGGCTGCGGGTCTTCATCGACATTCCCGGTCGAGCGATGTCACGCCATCCGCGTGAGGTCGTGCAAACCGTTCGTCGTGCGAGGGCGGCCGTGTGGGGAGTGTCCGTCGACGACACGGAGTTCAGCTCGGCCGGGCTTTCGCTACTGCCGTTGGTCGAGCCGGACGTCGTTCGGCTGCATCACGGGCTGCTGCACACCGGCGCGCTGGCCGCACCCAATGCATTATCGGCGGCTTTCTCCGAGGTGCAGTACGGCGACGCGACGCTGCTTGTGGAAAACGTCGAGGATCCGGCCGGCCGCCGCGCTGGATTGGGCATCGGCGCCACGTTCCAGCAGGGCCACCTGTTCGGCCGTGAGCAGCCACTTCCGCGCCGGGCCCGGCCGCCACGCCGCGCGATCCACTTGCGCGACCACGCGGTGCCTAGCGTCGAATCGCCATTCAACCTTGTCAGGGGAGCGGCCAGCGACCGCGTGCAAGTTCTCGACGCGGAGGGTCTTCGCACGCTCGATCTCGCACTCGTTCACCAGGCGGCGAACCTCAATCCTGTGCCAGTGGTCGCCGCCGTGTGGGGCGATCACCACGAGTTCCCACCTGACCGGTACGCCGCGTACCGCATGCTGTACGAACGCACACCACTCGGGCTGCTTTTCGGCCCCGACGTGCGCCGCTACGAAGACTGGAACATCTACCCCGCCGATCTGCCGCCCGGACACCCCTTTGGGTCGGACACGTGCCTGCTTCTTCTCTCGCCCGCGTTCAGTTACGTGCTGACCGCGCGGGAACTCGCCGACGATCCACGCGGCGACCAATGGGAGGTCGCGTTAAGCCAGGATCCGGCCGTGTGTCGGCTGGTGATGCGCACCGTGCTGAGCGCGATGGACACCGTTTCAGGCGGCGCGCTGCACGACCTCGAGTCCCCGAAACCTGTGTGAAGGTCGTCGCGGTAGCGACTGTGGCAACTTTCGGCGGGGCTGCCGCGTACAACAGGGCGTGACCGAACCGATCGATCGGGAGCAGTCGGCCGCCGAGTTCACCGCGTTCGTCGCCGCGTCGTCCGCGCGGCTGCTGCGCACGGCTTGGCTGCTGACGCTCAACCGCGAACAAGCTCAAGATCTCGTTCAGCTAACGTACGCGAAGACGTTCGCGGTGTGGCGGCGGGTGCGGCGTGACGACGCCGAGAGCTACGCGCGGCGAGTGCTTGTCAACACCCACGTCGACTGGTGGCGACGCGCGCCCTGGCGTGAACGAGCCACCGCCGAACCGCCCGACCGACCCACCAACGACAACGCACCAGAAACGGCCGCATTAGCAGAGCGGACGGCGCTCGCAGCTGCGCTGCGAGAACTCACCAAACGCGAGCGCACGGTCGTGGTCTTGCGCTACTACCTCGATGTCAGCGAAGCCGACGTCGCCGATCAACTAAAGGTGACCGTCGGCACGGTGAAAAGCACCGCGTCGAAGGCGCTCGCCAAACTCCGCGAGTCACAAACTCTTGCCGACTTTCGGCCCCTAGCAAGGGTTTCCCCCTTGGAGGAACAACGATGACCAACGATGCTGATTTGCGCGCGAGGCTCGATTCGCTCGCGCCTGATCTCGAGCTCGGCGTCGCATCAGAGACGCTCATGAAGCGCGGACGACGGCGTCGCGTCGTCCGGCAAAGCTTGGTTTCTGGAGGCGCCGCAGCCGCGGTCGCCGCCGTCACCGCCACCAGCGTGGTGCTTGCCGGCCACCACACCAATCGAGTGCAAACCGCCGGCGCTCCTGGTGGCGCGGCGCCAGTGGCGAACTCGACGTGTGGTGTGAATCCGCAGCCCACCGACGGCGCCCCGCCGGCGTCGAACGACGGCGCCAGCGCCGCGCCATGGGGTGACCCAATGGTCGGTCCGTCTGGTGTGCCGGGCGTTCACATGACGGTCACCGCGTTCCATGTCGGCGGGATGCCTTGCACGAACGTCGGTTTCGAGTTCGCCCTGCGCGGCAGCAGTGGGTCGCTGACCAACCTGGAGGCGGCCAACGAGTTCGACGGCAGTGACATCGCGCCGGGCTTTCACGCGACAGGGCTGAGCACAACCGCTGACGGCTGGTACATCCTCGGGTATTACGCGGGGCCGGCCGCCAGCATCACGCTTCCGGTCAACGGTCAGTCGGTGAACGCGGACCTGACCAGTTGGAGCGTTAACCCCGACATCAAGGTCTGGTGGGTGCACGGCACCGGTGAGCCGCCGTCCAGCGCGCAACCGACAGCGCTCGACGTCTCCGGTAAGGCGCTGCCCGCGGGCGCGCACGCCGCCGAACTCGGCGTCGGATGATCATCTCGGCTTAGGCCGGCCACCCGGTCCGCCGATAAGAACTGACGTGACCGGCGGACCGGGGGACTATTTCGCCTCGACAGCAAGGCCGTTGGCGCCGTCCGAGCGACCCTTGGCGGCGCCATCAGCCTTCTCGACGCCATCAGCCTTCTCGACGCCGTTGGTCGCGCCACCTCGCCGGTCAAAGCGGGCCCAGGCGGCGATCGCCGCGATTGTGGCGGTTGCCGTCGTGCTGGCCCTCGGGCTAATCCGAAACCGGGCGCACCCCGGCGCCGCGCTTGGTCAGGGCGACGGCACCTTCGGCCACGTCATCGCGCATCCACCGGACCGCACGTTCGTAAACCCGCAGCGAATCATCCCGGCGCCCCAGGCAGGCAGTGCCGCAGGTGTCTACACCGTGCTGCGTACGCACAACGGTCAGCCCGTGACGTGGGATCCGTGCCAACCGATCCACTACGTCGTCCGCCCCGACGGCGCTCCGCCCGGTGGGCAGCTGTTACTCGACAGGGCGATCAACGAGATCAGCAAAGACACCGGCCTTTTCTTCATGGACGACGGCACCACGTCCGAGGCGCCCACGCCCGACCGCAACCCGTACCAGCCCGACAAGTACGGAAAGCAGTGGGCGCCGGTGTTGATCGCCTGGTCGAGCGCTGGCGAATTTCCTGACCTGCGAGGGGACGTCGTCGGGCTCGGCGGGCCGATCGCCGTCGACGGCAAGAACACGCGCAACGTCAGCGGAGAGGTGGTGTTCGACGCGGCTGACATCACCCAAATCGAGGCCGGCCCCGACGGCGCGACCTTCACCTACGACATCTTCCTGCACGAACTCGGCCACTTGGTCGGGCTCGGTCACGTGAACGACCCGACCCAGATCATGAACCCGGTGAGCTTGCGGCCACTCCCAGGCTTCGGCGACGGAGATCTGCGCGGGCTGGCCGCTTTGGGCACTGGCCGCTGCTTCACCAGTGGCTGAGCCGATCACGAGCATTCCCCGCCGGTTACGACAAATGGGTTAACCCTCTCGCGCACCTAGCGCAGCGGTTCGCCGTCCGGCAGCCGAAATTTTTAATATGCGCAGCGACCCGTCGCGCCGCCGTCGCGGCGCCAGGCTTTTCGCTGTCTACGCCGCGGCTTCGCTGATCCCTGTCGCCGCGCTCGGCGCGCTGCTGGCCGTGTCGTATCGCGCCGACGCCACCGCCCGCGGCATGGCTGAGGCGCGCAGCCAGGCGGCGCTGCTGGCTGACGACATCGTGGTTCCGGCGGTCGGACAAGTGCCACTGCGCGGTGCTTTGCGGGCTGGCACGCAAACCGTGTTGCGCAACGCGTTCGACCTGGCCAAGGACGACGGACGGCTGCTCCGGCTGCGGTTACGTGACGTCACGGGCGTCGTCGTCTGGAGCGACGACGGCAGCGGCGTCTCTTCAGCGAAACCGGACGACGAAGTGCTCGACGCACTGCACGGCGAAACCGTCAGCACATTGACCCACCTCAACTCCGACTCCGATGACGTCGGTCCGGTCGGCCCTCGGGTTGTCGAGATTTACCGACCGGTCGCCGAATCGGCAGACGGCACGGTCATCGGCGTCCTTGAGATGTACGTGCCGTACGCGCCGATCGCCACGGACGTCAACGCTGGCTTGCACCAGATGTACGCGCTGCTCGCCGTTGGCCTCGGGGCGTTGTGGCTGGTGCTCGCGTTCATCTCCGCGTCGACGACCAAGCGGCTGCGCAAGCAATCGCAACGTCTCCAATATCTCGTGCATTACGACGAGGCATCCGGCCTGCTGAACCGGGTCGGTTTCACCGATGCGGTAGACCGCCGCCTGGCCGCCGATCCCGAGCATCCTCCGGCAATCGCCTTCGTGAACGTGTGCCGGTTCCGCGACATCAACGAAGCCCTCGGTCGTCTCAGCGGTGACGAGGTGCTGCTGCAGGTGGGCCGACGGTTGGTCACCACGGCGGGTGACTCCGCAGTCGTCGGGCGTCTCGGCGGCGACGAGTTCGGCGTGGCAGATTTCTCGCCCGTTGGCGACGACTTGGCAACGTGGGCGGCCACCTTGCAAGACGCGGTGGCCCAGCCGATCGGGGCGGCCGGCGTCCCCGTGCTAGTGGAGGTGGCGGTCGGCTATGACCGCGGCGCCCCGGGGCAGCCGACCGAGGAGTTGCTCAACCGCGCTGACGCCGCCGTGTCGCTCGCGAAATGCGCGGTCGACCGGCGCGCAGGCTACGACTGTGCGGGTCACGCCGACGCCTCGAGCCTGTCTTTGATGGCGCGATTGCGCGACTCAATCTCCGCTGGTGATCTGGAGTTGCATTATCAACCGAAGACGTCATTGGACGACGGGCGCGTCGTCTCAGTGGAGGCGCTGGTCAGGTGGCGAGTGGGCGAGAAGCTCCTTATGCCACAGGCGTTTCTGCCCTCGGTTGAGCAGACAGCACTCATTCATCCGCTCACCGACTGGGTGGCCCGAGAGGCGCTTCGCCAGCTGGTTGCCTGGGGTCCGGCCGCCGACGGTGTCGACGTCGCCATCAACGTCTCCGCGCGCAACCTGAGCGACCCGCGATTTGCTGATCGGTTGCTGCGCATCGTCGCCGCCTCCGGTGTCGAGGCGCGTCGGCTCACCGTCGAAATCACTGAAACCGCGCTTCTCGTCGACCCAGACGCGGCGCGTGAGTCGCTGCAGGCGTTGCACGACGCCGGGATGGCGGTGTCAATCGACGACTTCGGGCAAGGCCAAACGTCGCTTTCGTATCTCGCGTCGTTGCCGGTCGACGAGCTGAAGGTCGACCGCGCGTTCGTCAGCCGGGTGTGCGTCGATCCGATGCACGACGCGATCGTGCGTTCGGTCGTTCAACTCGGCCACAGTCTGGGGCTGCGCGTCGTGGCCGAAGGCATCGAGGACGAGCCGACGATCGAGCGCCTCGCCTACCTTGGGGCGGACGTCGGTCAGGGCTACTTCATCGCCCGCCCGATGCACGCCAGCGCGTTCGTCGGGTGGCAGGCCGCGTACGCGCAGTCGCGCCTGCGGGTCGTTGGATGATCTTCAAGGTCCCGACATAGGCTCGGCGGTGTGACCTTGCACCGGTTGATCAACCCCGTCATGCCCTACGCCTGGGGCTCGCACGAGGTCATCGCCGCGCTGCAGGGTCGTCCCGCCAGCGCCGGTCCGGAGGCCGAGCTGTGGGTCGGGGCGCATCCGCACGCGCCGTCACGGCTCGAATGTGACGGCCGCACCTTGCCGGAGCTGATCGCGGCTGAACCCCGGGAGACGCTCGGCGACCACGTCATTGACATCTTCGGCGAGCGGCTGCCTTTCATGGTCAAGGTTATCGCCGCCGCGCAGTCGTTGTCGCTGCAAGTGCACCCGGACGACGAGCAGGCCGCTGCGGGCTTCGCGCGGGAGTCCGCCGACGGTGTCGACGTGGCCGACCCGCGGCGGTGCTATCGCGATCCCCACGCCAAACCTGAGGCGGTGCTGCCACTCTCCGACTTCGACGCGCTCGTCGATTTTCGACCGGCCAATGACGCATTGCGGGCGCTCTCGTCGCTGGCCGTGCCAACGCTCGAACCCGTTCTTGCCGCCCTGCGCGCTGGCGCGTCGCCGGGCGAGGCGTTTCTCCAACTGGTCGACTGGCCCTTCGAGGACCGTGGCCGCTTGGTCGCCGCCGTCCGCGCAGCGGCGTCGTCCGATCGAGATCTGGCCTGGCTCGTCGAGCTGGCCGACCGCTATCCAACCGATCCGGGCGTCGTCGGCGCGCTGTTGCTCAATCGACTGACTCTCGCGCCCGGGCAGGCGTTTTACGTGGCGCCGGGAACTATCCACGGCTATCTGCGCGGAACGGTGGTCGAGGTGCTGAGCTGCTCCGACAACGTCGTGCGCGCTGGGCTCACTGCCAAGCACGTCGCGATCGACGAACTGCGACCACTCCTTCGGCGCGAGCCGGCGCCCCCCGCGGTCCTCGAGACGATATTTGCCTCGGACGACGAGGAGCGTTGGCTGCCGCCGCGGCCTGAGTTTCAGTTGTCGCGGCTGCGGGTCGATGGACAACTCGTCGCCGGGCGAGCCGAGCGTCCCGAGATATTGCTGTGCGTCGGCGGGAAGGTTGAGGTCTGTGGTGGAGACCAGCCGATCAGGTTCCGTTCAGGGGAGGCGATCTTCGTCACCGCAAGCGAGCGGGAACTCACGTTCGTTGGTCATGGCGTGATTATTCGCGCCACGACAGGCGTCCTTCCTGCGCAAGCCGGGTTCGCCGCGTGACGACTCCCGGCGACGGCGGCCAAGCGAGCGTCGACACAGCAGACGACACGGCGTTCGACGCGGTCCGAGCCAAGGCGAGGCGTCGGCGGCGGGCGCGCAACGAGTGGCTGATTTTGCTTGCCCTGACGATCATCGGGACGTTTTTGATTCGCACGTTCGTCGTGCAGTCGTATCGCATCCCATCGGGGTCGATGGAACGCACCCTGCACGGCGGCTGCGATCCTGATTGCGGCAGCGATCGCATCCTGGTGAACAAGCTCGCATACAAGCTGCACGGCATCCACCGCGGCGACATCGTCGTCTTCAAGGCCGTCGATCCCAGTTGGGAGGAAGCGGTCGGCGGCTCAGAGGACATCGTGAAGCGAGTCATCGGTCTGCCCGGCGACACTGTGCAGTGTTGCGACGCGCAAGGCCGAGTGATCCGAAACGGCAAGCCGCTCAACGAGAAGTACCTCTTCACGAACGGGCCCGACCCGAAGAAGCAGTTCGCGCCTGTGGTCGTTCCGCGCGGACAGCTTTTCGTCATGGGCGACCACCGCAATGACTCGTCGGACTCGCGTTACAACGGCACGATCCCGGAAAGCAGTGTCGTCGGGCACGCCTTCATGCGGATCTGGCCGTTCTCCCGGATAGGCCTGTTCTAGGACGACGAGACTAGGACGACGAGACCGGGTCAGTTGGTCTGCCGGAGGTCGCGAAGCGCGTCGAGGATGCCGCGATGGAACGTCGGATACGCGTACATCATGTGCAGCATGCGGTCGATCGGCACCTCGGCGTGGATGGCGAGTGCGAGCGACGACATCACCTCGCCGCCGCACGGACCGATCACCGTCGCGCCGACCAGAATGCGGCGGCCCGCGTCGGCGATCAACCGAATGAAACCGTCGTTGCCGGGACCGTGGATCCATCCGCGTGACGTCGCGGCGACCTCCGCCTTTCCAATCAGGATGTCGATTCCGGCGTCGCGCGCCTGCGCCTGCGTCATGCCGACCGACGCGATCTCCGGATCGGTGAAGGTGACGCGTGGCAACGCGCGGTAGTCGGCCGCGGGGACCCCTGGTGTGCCGAGAATCTCGGCCACGACGATCTCAGCTTGATACATCGACACATGCGTGAAGGCGCCCTTGCCGGTCATGTCACCGACCGCCCACACCCCTGACGCGACCCGCATCCGCCCGTCGACCGGCACCGCACGCGCAGTGACGTCGACTCCGATGACGTCGAGACCGGCGTCGGCGAGCTGCAATCGTCGTCCGGCGGCCACCAGAAGTTGCTCTGCGTTAAGGGATTCCCCGCCTTCGAGCCGCAACGTGAACCCAGTTGAATCATGCGACACGCCCACCACTTTGACGTCGACGCGCACATCGATGCCTTCACGGCCGAACACCTCGGCCAGCAAGGCACCTGACTCCGGCTCCTCGGGCGGCAGCAGATGCGACGTCGCCTCGACAACCGTCACCCGGGCGCCAAACCGCGAGAACACTTGCGCGAGCTCGACGCCGATCGCGCCCCCACCAAGCACAAGCAGGGACGACGGCACCCGCGTTGTGGCGATGGCCTCGCGGTTGGTCCACAACGGGGTGTCGGCCAACCCATCGATCGGCGGCACCGCCGGCTCTGTGCCGATGTTGAGCACGATGCCGCGTCGGGCCCGAAACTCATTGCCGTCAACCGCGACCGTGTCGGGCCCGGTCAGCTTGCCGTGGCCGCGCACGAAGCGGCCGCCCTTCCCCTCGAAACGGTCGACGGCGACCTTGTCGTCCCAGTTGTCGGTCGCGTCGCTCCTAATGCGAGCGGCCACCGGCGACCAGTCGGGCGTGACCTGCGCTTGACCCGCGAGTCCCGGAATCCGGCGTCCTTCTCCAAGGGCGTTTGCCGCGCGGATCATCATCTTGCTTGGCACGCAGCCGTAGTACGGGCATTCACCGCCGACGAGCCGTTGATCGATCCCGACCACCGCAAGACCAGCCTCGGCAAGCCGGCCAGCGACCTCCTCGCCACCTGGGCCCATCCCGACGACGACGACGTCGACTTCCTCAACGGCTGCCATCACGCGCTACCTCCAGTACTGCCCGGCGAGCTCAAACGGTTGAGACAGTGTCGAGCACGATCTGCTCCGGCGCCACACCGTCGGCGTCGGCTTCGACGGAACGGCGAAGGGCCTCGTGCAACGCGCTCGGTGTCAGCACGCCGATGAAGCGCTCACCGTCGAGGACCGCCACCCAGCCGGCGTTGTGCTGCAGCATCTCCGCGAACGCCTGCTTCAGCGAGGCGTCGGCCGGCACCCACGCGGCCATCCGACGCGCGGCGTCGCGTACTAGTCCACTGGCCGACGTTGAGTCGATCCCGAGCCACCCGTGCAACGCTTCGGCTGCGTCAAGGACGATCGCCCAACGCGAATTCTCCTTACGCAGCACGGCTTCTGCGGTGGCGAGCGAATCCTCCAGATGAACGACAGGCGGATGCGCAAGGTCGGTCGGCAGAATTGGCGTCACCGACATGCGCTTCAACCCGCGGTCGGCGCCGACGAAGTCGGCGACGAAGTTGGTGGCCGGCGTGCCCAACAGTGCGGCCGGGGTGTCGTACTGTTCGAGCTTCCCGCCCTGGCTGAAAATCGCGATGCGGTCGCCGAGCCGCACCGCCTCCTCGATGTCGTGGGTCACGAACAGCACCGTCTTGCGCAACTCTTGCTGCAGTCGAAGGAATTCCGACTGTAGGTGATCGCGGGCGATCGGGTCGACCGCGCCGAACGGCTCGTCCATCAGGAGCACCGGCGGGTCGGCGGCCAGCGCGCGGGCGACCCCGACGCGTTGCTGCTGCCCGCCCGACAGTTGATGCGGATAACGCTTCGCGAACCGCGCGGGGTCGAGACCGACCAGCTCGAGCAGCTCGCGGGCGCGGGCCCTGCGACGCCTGGCGTCCCAGCCGAGCAGCTCGGGCACGGTCGCGACGTTGTCGAGCACGTTGCGATGCGGAAACAAGCCGACCTGCTGAATGACATAACCCATTCGTCGACGCAACTTGACCGGGTCGGCGTTCGTGACGTCTGTGCCGTCGAGGTAGATGCGGCCGCTCGTCGGCTCAATGAGCCGGTTGACCATCTTCATCGTGGTGGTCTTGCCGCAGCCCGACGGGCCGACGAGCACGACAAGCGATCCGCGTGGCACGTCCATGCTCAACTCAGCCACCGCGACGGTGCCGTCGGCGTAGCGCTTCGTGACGCTCTCAAGCCGGATCATCGGCTCCGCGGCTGAGTCGAGCCCGATGACGGTTTCTTCGGTAGCGTCCACTCATGAACTTTCGCACCGGCGATTGCCTTGAGGCAAACAGTTGGATCTGCGCCAAGTTCATCAGCACTCGGAAAGACGAGTTGCTGAGCGCGCTTCAGCAACACGTGACGCTGACCGCGGAAACAGTCGCCATCGCGCTTGCCATCTCGCTTCCGCTGGCGATCGCGGTGCGCCGCGGCCGCCACGCTCGCGGTGGATTGCTCGGTCTCGCCACGGCGGTCTACACCGTGCCGTCGCTGGCGTTGTTCGGCCTGCTGGTGCCGATCACCGGTCTGCACTCGACCACGGTGCTCGTCGGTCTCGTCTTGTATTCACTGACCATCCTCATCCGCAACGTGCTCGCCGGGTTGGACAGCGTGCCGGCGGAGGTCGTCGAGGCGGCGCGCGGCATGGGCATGGGCCGACTGCGCATCTTGCTTCAGGTGGAGTTGCCGCTGGCGACGCCGTCCATCTTTGCCGGACTGCGGGTGGCGACCGTCTCGACGGTGGCCCTTGCGACGATTGGTTACCTGATCGGTGAGGGCGGGCTCGGCAACTTGATCCACGAAGGCCTGACCAACTACTTCAAGGCCGAGGTGCTGACCGCGAGCGTGCTTTGCGTGCTGCTGGCCATCGGGCTCGACGCGGTGTTGGTCGGCTTGCAGTTCTTGCTGACGCCTTGGGCCCGACGGGCTGGCAGGGCGCAATGAGCAGCTTGCGCGGGGTCGTCGACTGGCTCACGGACGGTGCGCATTGGCGCGGCTCGGACGGCGTGGTGGTGCGCACCTTGCAGCACGTCGAACTCTCAGCCGTCGCGCTGGTCATCGTGGTTCTCGTCGCGCTGCCGGTCGCGATGTGGCTCGGGCACATCAAGAAGGGCGGCTTCCTAGCCGTCAATGTCACGAACGTCGGTCGCGCCGTCCCGACCTTCGCAGTTTTGACGTTGTTGGCGCTGACTTCGCTCGGAATTGGCAACCGCTCCGTCGTCCTCGCCTTGGTGTTGTTCGGGATTCCGCCGGTCTTGACCAATGCATACGTCGGCGTTAGGGAGGTCGATCCGCGTGTCGTCGAAGCCGCGCGGGGAATGGGCATGACCGGGATGCAGCAGTTGCGCCGTGTCGAGTTGCCGCTCGCGGTGCCGCTCGTGCTGAACGGGATTCGACTGGCGGCGGTGCAGATCGTGGCGACGATGACGATCGCCGCGCTGGTGTCGGGCCCGGGGCTCGGCCGAATCATTCAGGAAGGTTTCGCGACGCAGAACGAGCCTGAGCTTGAGGCAGGCGCAGTCCTCGTCGTCGTGCTGGCCTTGCTCGTGGAGGGCGGCTTCGCGTTGTTGCAGCGGGTAGTCGACCCGATACGCCGTGCTCATCGCGGTGACAGCAGCCGCGGCAGCCGTGGCGGTCGCAGTGGACGCAGCAGGCGGCCCGCCGAGCCGTCGCTGGTCGCGGCCGCGAGCGTTGTCGGCGCCGGCCTCCAGAATGGCAATCGCGAGGAGGGGCTCGGCGCTCCCTCAACAGCAGGCTGAATATTCGACATGGCCGGGAAGGATCCCGGCTCGGTAGCGTTGCAGGCAGTTACGGGTGCGTGACGTGCCCGTCCGACACGCGTGGTTGACCAAGCCACGGGACACAGAAGGCGGTTGTCATGGCTCGTCGCATCCTTGCCGTATGCGCGTCAGTGGTGGCGTTGGCCATCGCGACCAGCGGCTGCAGCAGTTCAAAAAACTCGGGAACCAAGACGCCTGCGGCGGCCGGATCGAGCGCCGGCGGCGGTGGCGGCGGCGGCACGGTGGTGATCGGCACGGCCGACTTCTCCGAAAGCCAAGTGTTGGGCAACCTGTACGCCTTGCTCGCGCAGTCCGCCGGCTACAAGACGCAGATCAAGACGGTCACCACCCGGGAGATTTACGAGCCAGCGCTAGAGAAGGGGCAGATCGACATCGTCCCCGACTACGCGGCGACCTTCACAGAGTTCCTGAATCACAAGGCGAACGGCGCCAACGCGGCGACCGTCGCCACCAGCGACAAAGACACCACTCTCGTGCAGTTGAAGAAGCTCGCCGAGCCACTGGGGTTGACCGCGCTCGAGCCGTCTGACGCGGCCGATGAAAACGCGTTCGCAGTCACCAAAGACTTCGCCAGCAAGAACAATCTCAAGACACTGAGCGACGTCGCGGCGGCGAAGCTGCCGATCAGGCTCGCCGCGCCGGCCGAGTGCAAGTCACGCACGTTCTGCGGCGGGGCGCTCACCGACAAGTACGGCATCAACGTCACGAAGTTCGACACCTTCGACTTCGACTCCGTGCCCGGCAAAAAGGCGGTGCAGAACGGCAACGACGACATGGTTGAGGTCGCGACCGACGACGGCACGCTCGACCAGTTCAACCTGGTGATTCTCGACGACGACAAGCACGTCCAACTGGCCGACAACCTGGTGCCGATCGTCGGAAAGAAGTACGCGAGCGACACCAAGCTGGCCGACGCGATCAACAAGTTGGCGCCCGTGCTGACCAGCGCAGACCTCGGCGCCCTTGACGCCCAGGTCGACAACGAGAAGAAGCTGCCGGCCGACGTCGCCAAGGCGTACCTCGTAGACAAGGGCCTCATCAAGGGCTGAGGTCCAACCGGCCGACCAAAAATCGCCGACGGGCCCGCAGCTGTCCTTGGCTGCGTGCCCGTCGGCGCGTCGTCCGCTGTCGAACTACCCGCCCAGCGCGGTTGTAAGCGCCCGCGGCCCGGGCGCCGGCGGCGTTGAAGCAGGTGCCGACGTGGCGGACGGAGAGGTCGTCAGCGGTTCGTGACGGCCGCCGCCGTCCGATACGTGTTCGGGATTGGTCCGAATGCCCGGCCGCTGCAAGATCATGCGTGCTTGATGGGTGGCTGTGATAGTTCGTCCTAGTCCTTCTGAGCAGTCATCGGACCGAAGTTCGACACAAAGCCGTCATCAGCTTGTCGCCGCGCCGCAACCTGGCTATGGTCGACCCGCCGAGCTTGATAACGAACCGGTATCGGGCATCGGCCACCGCCGAACCTGCCACCACGCAGGGCCGGGGACCCATGGTCCTTTTGGGGTGAATCGGCTTCGTGCCGTAGGGCGATCTTCCCGCCCGAACCCGTCAGCTAACTCGGTAGGCGGTCGAGGGAGAAGGGTTTCGATCGCGTGCCGTTTCACACGGTTGCCACATCTGACGCACGAGCACGGGGGTGGCGGTCGCTAGACCGTCGCGCCGCGTTGTTCGCCACCGCCGTCGCCGCCGCCGCCGCTGTCACCGGCGGGCTGATTGCCGTCCCGTCGTCCGCGTTCGCCGTTGGCAGTAAGAACACGGCCTCGGCAGCGGCCGCAGCACAGGCCAAGCTCGACGCCCTCAACGTCCAGGCCGACAAGGCCGTCGAGGCGTTCAACCAGGCGCAGTCGAAGCTTGACCAACTCTCGGCGCAGGCCAAGGCGCAGCAGGCGGCTGTCAGCAAGGCGCAGCAGAAGTTGACCACCGCGCGCCAGGGCATCCAGGCTCTCGCCGCTGCCGAGTACGAGGGCGCGGCCCCCAGTTCCGCGATCACCTATGCGCTGTCCGACGACCCGGCCGCGTTGCTTGAGAAGGCCGACCTGCTGAGTCAGGTCAACCGGGTGCAGACGGCCGGCCTGACCAAGGTCGTCAACGCCAGCCGGCAGCTCGAGAGCACGAAGGCCCGGGCCGACCAGGCACTGGCCGCCCAAAAAGCCGCTGCCGCCAAACTGGCGGCTAGCAAGGCCGCGGTCGAGAAGGCGATCAACACCCAGCAGGCGCTCGCCGACTCTTTGCAGCATCAGCTTCAGCAACAGCAAGCGGCGGAGGCTGCCGCGGCACGCGCCGCTCAGCTCCAGGCCGCCTCGCGCGGAACCCAACGACTGGCCATCGCGCCCCACCGCAATGCGGCGACCAATCCCGACCCCATTGCCGCGACGCCCGCGCCGCCTGCGCCGGTCACCGGCTCTGGTGGGGCCGCCACGGCCTTGCGTTTTGCTTACGCCCAGCTTGGCAAGCCGTATCACTTCGGCGGGTCCGGCCCGGGCTCCTATGACTGCTCAGGTCTCACGATGCGTGCCTGGGGCGCGGCCGGCGTTTCGCTGGCGCACTCGTCCTCGGCGCAACAGCACGAGGGCGCGCGGGTGTCACTGTCCGCCCTCCAGCCCGGTGACCTGGTGTTTTGGGGCAACCCGTCGTACCACGTGGCCATCTACATCGGTGGCGGTCGAGTGATCGCCGCGCCGCACACGGGCACCGTCGTCCAAATTCAAGCGATGTGGGGCCACCCAAGCATGGCCGTCCGGCCCTAGCCGCTCCTAAGCCCCCAGCTGGCACCCGCTCAACGTGAGCGGGCGCTCGCTGTTTTCCGGTCGTTCGCCTTGCGCAACGCGTCGACAAGCTCGCCCTTGCTCATCGTCGACCGGCCCGGAACGTCGAGCCGCTTGGCCAGTTCGTAGAGGTGTTGCTTGCTGGCGTTGGCGTCGACACCTCCCGCGGTCTTGCTCGGGTTGCGACGTGCCGACACGCCACTGCGCGCGGCCTGCTTGTCCGATGGGCCCTTGTGGTCTTTCGACTCCCAGTGGTCGCCCACCTTTTCGAAACTGTGCTTGAGCGACGCGAACGCCGTGCGGCGCGGCCGGTCGCCCTCGCCGTACTCCTTCATTGCGGAGTCGTACGTCTTTGCCCAGGTGCGTTGCGCCTTTTTCGACGAGCGGGCAACGGTGCTCGGCATCGCCTTGCGAGCAGGCATCGGTTGCTCCCTTCCGTGCGGATTCGCACGTGTCGACCTACCCCCGAAGGCGCGGCGCCAAGCCCGTTGACCGTCGTCCGCTTGACCAAAGGCCCAGCGGGTAGGCGAACGGACATGACCGCAGATGCGCATCGTCACGAGCGAGGCTCGCGATTCGAAGACGCCGGCATCCTCGACCTGCAGGACGGCACGCCTGAGCAGCAGGAAGCCGAGGACCCGCAGGAGTTGCCGTTGCCGGGTGACGCGCCAAATGCCAGCGTCGACTGGGGCACCACCGCCGAAGAGCAACGTGAGGGCGAGCCGCTTGACCTCCGACTCAGTCGCGAGGAGCCCGACCCAGTTCTCGACGAGATCAACGGCGGGCGACGTCGGGCGAGCACTCCCGAGGGCGAGGTCGGTCGGCTCGTGAACGACGAACGGCTGCAGCCCGGCGACAGCCAGCCCGACACAGACGCGACGGACGTCGGCGTGGACGGCGGCGGACTCACCCAGGAGGAGCAGGCCGTCCACCTCGAGCCGGAATAGTCTGGCGGCGCCGTACCGCGATGGTCGCGGGCGTTGTCTCCTCGGGGGTCGTGCGATGGGCAAGCGGGTTGCCGCGCGTGACGCCGTCGTGATGGCTGCCGTGGGCATCGCGTTGGTTCTCATCGCCATTGGCGCTGGCTCGCGCCACGATGGGCCCGGGCAATTTCACTTCACCCATCGAGACGGAATCGTTCTCTCGATCGCGCTCGGCGTCGCGGCCGTCGCGGTCGTCACGGCGGTGCTTGCCGCCCGACGGCTCGTTCGGCCGCGGCTGCGGGAAATGCTCGCCGCAGCGGCGATTCTCGCGCTGCTCGCACTCCTCACCTGGTGGCTGTCGTTGTCGACCGCAGCGAAACCCCGGGGAAACCGTCCCGCTGTGACGCCGCCGCCGCCACCGCATAACGCGACCGGTTCATCCACGCCATCACATCGGCTGCACATCTCGTCGCTGCAGATTGTGCCGATCGTCGTCGCGGGGTTGATCGTGGTCATGGCGGCGACGGCGATCGTCTTCGCCGTTCGCCGTCGAGAAAATCAGCCAAAATCATCGGACGACGAGAGCGCCGTGATGCCGGCGGTCTTCGCCGCACTTGACGCTGGTGAGGACGCGATGCGCGACATCTCCGACCCACGACAAGCCATCATCGCCTGCTACGCGGCGATGGAAGGCGCGCTGGCAACTGTGGGCGTGCGTCGACTGGCTGCTGAGACGCCGAACGATTTGCTCGCGCGCGCAGCCCTGTTCCGCGACGCGCACGAACCGGCTCGTCGGCTCACCGAACTTTTCCTGGAAGCACGGTTCAGTTCCCATCCGATGTCGAACGCCGACCGTGACGACGCGCGCGCCGCATTGGGTCAGTTGCGCAAGCCGGAAAACCTCGTCGGGGGCGGAATCACGTGAGGACCGCCCGCAGTGCAAAGACAGCGACGTCCAACGCGTCGAAAGCCGAAACGTTCAAAGCGGCCGCGGGCAAAGCGGCCGGTGCCGCTGGCGCGATCGCGATTGGTGCTGCGGTCAGTTATCAGATCGACGGCTCAACCGGCGTGCGCGTTTTTGCGCTTGTCGTCGAAGCTTTCGTGTTGATTGCCATCCGCGCCGGTCTGCAGCCTCGTTCGCTCACACCAGCGCGCACGATGCGGCCGGACCCGAACGCGGGCTTTCCGAGCTACCGACACTTCGTCACCCAACTTCGTCCAGCCAGCGCCAGCCGCGCCGACTTCGAACGAAGCATGCGGCCCGTGCTGCTGCGACTGTTCGGGCAGACCCTGGCGGTTCGCTACGGTGTCACCGTGTCCGGCGACCGCGAGCGTGCGCGGGCGTTGATGGGGGATGCCGCGTGGCTGCTCGACGATCCAGTCAACGATGTGACGTCAGGCGACGATGAACGCCGTGTCGATGCACGAGAGATCGAGCGGCTGACCGCAAGACTCGAGGAGCTTTCGGCGTGACAGTCGACAGTTGGACTCCAACGCGCACCAGCGAACGTGCGGCGCGCGTGATCGACGAGGTTGAGCGGGCCGTCGTTGGCAAGCGGTCGGCCCTCCAACTCATCCTGATCGGCATTCTCGCCGCGGGTCACGTGCTTATCGAGGATCTACCCGGCCTCGGTAAGACACTGGCCGCCCGATCGTTCGCGCAGGTGCTCGGCTTGGGCTTCAGCCGGGTGCAGTTCACTCCTGACCTTTTGCCGTCGGACCTTACTGGCGCGCCGTTCTTCGACCAGCGCGTCGGCGACTTCGTGTTTCGGCCCGGCCCAGTTTTCACCAACCTCCTGCTAGCCGACGAGATCAACCGCACACCGCCGAAGACACAGGCC
The DNA here is from genome assembly GCA_025934355.1 of Acidothermaceae bacterium. Classification (GTDB taxonomy): domain Bacteria; phylum Actinomycetota; class Actinomycetes; order Acidothermales; family Acidothermaceae; genus JAICLV01. Next base: position 5,121 of record JAICYF010000018.1, on the reverse strand, counting down.
GCGCTGCTCGAGGCGATGGCCGAGCGACAGGTCAGCATCGACGGCAACACTCATCGGTTGGCCGATCCCTTCATCGTTTTGGCGACCGAGAATCCGATCGAGTACGAGGGCACCTACCCGTTGCCCGAAGCGCAACTCGACCGCTTTCTACTGCGGGTTCGGTTTGGATATCTGCCGCCGGACGACGAGGCGCTGTTGCTGAAGAAGCGCCTCGAACGCGGGTCGACCGCGCCGGTACTCGAGCAAATCGTCACAGCTGATGAGCTGCTGGCGATGCGGGAGTCGCTGGAAAGTGTCGAGGTCGATGAGGACGTCGTCCGGTACATCGTGTCTTTGCTCAACGCCACTCGGTCGCACGACAGCGTCGCGGTCGGCGCGAGTCCGCGGGGTGGGCTGGCGATAACCCAACTCGCACGGGGCAACGCTGTGCTCGCTGGTCGCGACTTCGTCGTTCCGGACGACGTCCGGGCGGTCGCTCTGCCGGCGCTCGCACACCGCATCTCCTTGAAACCGGAGACGTGGGTGCGCCGGATCACCGACGCCGACATCGTCACCGAGGTGCTGCGGCAGGTGCCCACCCCGCCCACGCGCACCACTCGGCAATGACCGCGCGGTGGCGTCCGAGCGATCGCCAGCGAAGCCTGTTCACCCTTGCTGCGCTTGGACTTTTTCTGGCAACGACCACGCAGCGGCCGATCATCGTCGTGCTCGTCGTGCCAGCGGCGGTGTTGTTGCTGGTGCCGCGGCGCCCGCGTCGTACGGCGGTTCCCGCGATCGCGAAAACAGCGCCGACTGCGCCGACTGCGCCGACTGCGGAGGCAACCGTCGTCGCGCACAGCGAAGTTTCGCCGCAGCGTTGCTTAGAGGGTGAGACTGTCGAGCTCGTCGTCACGGTTCAAAGCGGTGAACCGTTAGAGCGCCTCGACCTCACGCTGCATCTCTCCGAGAGCGTCGAGGCGCTTGATGCACCTGTTGCCGTCAGTCTGCTCGCGCCCCGACACGAAGAGCGTCTGCAATGGCGGCTTCGGCTTGACCGCTGGGGGCGGCGTTCGGTCGGTGCGCTCGACATCACCGCGCATCGGGCGGGCGGGCTTTCGGTGGCGACGTTTCGGACGGCGCTTTGCGATGTCAGCGTCTATCCGCATCACGCGCCGCTCACGCTCATGCCGACGCCCCGGGCGTTGCCCGATCGCTTCGGCGACCACGTCAGCGTCGTCGCGGGCGACGGCGTGGAGTTCATCGAGGTGAACGACTTTCGCGCGGGCGACCGCACTCGCCGGATTAATTGGCGGGCGACCGCCCGCCGAGGGACGTTGCAGGTGAATCGCACCGCCGCCGAGCGGGCGTGCGACGTCGTCCTGCTCATCGACGCGTTCAGCGACGTGGGCGGTCGCGAGCGCAGCAGTCTGGACGTCGCGGTGCGCGGTGCGGTGGCGACCGCCCGGGCGTACATCGCGCGGCACGACCGAGTCGGGCTCATCGTTTTGGGCGGCCGGTTGATGTGGCTAGGCCCGGAAATCGGCGGCCGGCAGTTCTACCGCGTCATCGAAAACATCCTCGACGCCCGACGGGCCAACGCGGCAGATCATCCGGAGCTCGGGGTGATTCCGCCGTCCGCGCTGCCCAGCGGCTCGCTCGCCCTGCTCTTCTCGCCGCTGCTCGACCCTCGGGCGGTCGTGGCGATTCACGCGTTGCGGCGCCGCGGACTGTCCCCCGTGGTCATCGATGTGCGGACGGCCGCGCCTCAGGTGCAGCCGGAGGTGCCGAACTCACAACTGGCCGTGCGGTTGTGGAACGTGGAGCACCACCTGCGGCTGCGCGCGCTCGAAGACTCCGGGGTCCCGGTCATCGGCTGGGACGGCGCCGATCTGTTAGATGTCGCGTTCAGCAAGTTGCCCCATCACCGGAGGTCGGCGTGAGGGCGCCGACTTTGCTGAGCGGTCGCGTGCAGTTCGTGCGACCAACGCCGGTGCGGTTCGCGGCCAGCGCGATCGGATTGGCCGTCGCCGGACTGCCGTCGCTGTCTGCGCATGCCGACGCGCGGCTCGTCGCGTTGGGTGGCGTCGTCGCAATGCTTGCGACCGTCGCCGTGCCGACCCCCGGCGTCTCGACGTTCGGCTGCGCGGCCGCGATGTGTGCCACGGCGCTCGCGTCACTACATGGCGCGGCCGCCGGGCTCGCCATCGGCGACGCGCTGCTGTTAATGGCCTACCTGCTTGTTTCCGACGTCGCAGCGGCGCCAGGGGAACTGCGCGCCTCCGCGGCCGCGCTGGCGGTCACCCGGCTGAAAGTCTTCGTTGCCGGCGCGATTTGCATCCTTGCCCTTGGCGCAGTCACCTTCGCAGACCTCGGCGGATCCTTCGGGTTCGCGATCGCCTCAGTCGTCGCGGCGCTAGTCGCGGTGGTCACGCTGCGGGCCAGCTCGCAGGAGTGATCACTCACGCCGTCGACCGATTGTGCCGATAGCGCTGGTGTGGTGATGTTCGACGTATCCGTGGTGGCCGCGCTGGCGGCGGCCGCGCTCTTCTTGCGCTGGCTGCTGTCGACGCGCGGGTCGGGTACCGCGTTTCCCGCCATCTCGGTCGGTTCATGCGCGGTTATCGCGGTGGTGGCGACGCTGCCTGTCGTCGTCCGAGCCAATCTCGACAGCCGACTTGGGCATGCGGCGTCGAAGCTCATCGGCACACCGGTCAAGGTGAACTGTCAGACGCTGACTGGCTCTGCCCTCGACCTCGGCAATGAACTCGGATGGGTGGCGTGGGGGCCGGACGGCCGGCCCGAGCACAAGACGCTCATCAAGCACGCGCAGTGCAACGACCTGCAGGCCTATCTCGACTCGAGCAAACACCACCCGAGCGACGTGCAAGTTCAGGCGGTGCATGTGCTCACGCACGAGTCGATGCACATGGCTGGCAACACGAGTGAGGCCGTGGCGGAGTGTTACGCCACCCAGCACGACACAGAAATGGCCGAGTTGCTTGGCGCTTCGCCAGCCGACGCGCGTCAACTTGCGATGCGGTACTGGGCATTGTTTTATCCGCGAATGCCTGACGCCTACACCAGCGCAGACTGCCGGCCCGGCGGCAGTCTTGACCTTCACCTCGCCACGCCCGCATGGGCGAGCGCGTAGTTGTGAGCTCAGTACTGGCGGATTACCGAGGATGGTCCCATCACGATGACCGGCAACTTCGCGGGATCTAACCAACGCAACACCTGCAACAGGTTGGTTTGCGCGATCGACACACATCCGGCCGTGCCACCGCCGGTGCTCACGTGCAAGAAGATGGCGCTGCCCTTGCCCTTGACGATCGGGTTGACGTTGTAGGCGATGTCGACCGCGTAGGCGTACGCCGTCGCATAGCCGGACGACGCGAGGTGCTCGCCGCTGAGCGCCGCGTTTTCCTGCCACGTGTTGTAGTAAGCCGAGTTGACGTCGTCGACCCACACTGACTGCGAATCCGCTTGTCGGTAAGCGAATTTCACGCCAGGATTGGCTCGCTGTCCGAACATGACGCCGAAGCTGTACATGCCCGCCGGCGTCTTGAGGTCGCCTTCGTGCTTGTCGGCGGAAAAGCCGGCCCGGCCGATGTGCGCTGCCATCGCGGGGAAGACCGCATGCCAACCGGCGGCGTCCTTTTCGAACGTCTGCAGGGTGGCGACGTCCGTCGTCCAACTCGCTGACGTGACGATGACCACCTGCTGCGCGTTGCCGACACTGGCCAGTTGCTGCACAAGCAGCGGTGGTGGGGCGGCTGGCGTGGTCGGCTTCGGCGCGGGAGCCGCGGTGGTCTTCGCCGCGGCCACCGGTGTCGGAGTGGACGTGGGGGTGGGAGTCGGACTCGGTGTTGCCGTCGATGGGTGCGCCGGTGTCGGCGAGCTGACGACGGCCGTGGGGGACGCGCCAGCCACCGAGGCGGCCGCGGACGGAATGTCGGTGGACGAGTTGTCGACGGCAGACAGCGCGGCCGACGCGGGTGCTTGCGACGCGGCGTGCTTGGTCGGGCTGTGGTTTGTCGCGGTGCAGCCGGCGATTGGGAGCGCGACGGCGAGCATGGTCGCGATCGTGACGCTGAGGGTTCGAACGGCGGCCTTCATCGCCGTTCAGCCTACGGTTCGGCGACCTCGGGCACCGGTTGACGGGCGAGCGGCGACTCGGGAGCCCGCGAATCGGAGGTCGCCGGCTTCGTCCGGCGGTTGCGCGCCGTGGCGAAAAAGCAGCCGAGCAAGATCAACGGAAAGCCGATCGCGATCCCGACGGTGAACTTCTCGTTCAGTAGCAGCACGCCAAGCACGAGCGCGACCGCGGGGTTGACGTAAGTGATCACGGTCGCCCGCGCTGGGCCGACCTCGGCGATCAGCGCGAAGAACACCATGAAGGCGACCGCCGTGCAGATCAGGGCTAATCCGGCGACCGACCAGGCGACCCGGCCGCTCACGTGCGACGGCAGTTGGGTCAGCGCGACCGGTGCGTATCCGACTGCCGTAAGCCCCAGCGAGGCGGCCACCACGCCCAGACTCGGGAGGTCGGTGAGCTTGCGGGCGATGACGATCGGGCCGACCGCGTACCCGATGGCGGTGATGGCGATCTCCACGACGGCCCAGGCGTTGCTGGCGCTCACGTCGACGCCAACCAGCACGCCGACGCCGCCGAGGCCGACGAGCAACCCGGCCAGCCGTTTCGCGTCGAGTCGGTCGTCGTGGCGCCCGTCGCTACCGATCGCGACCAGGATGATCGCTCCGATCAGCGGGACCGCGGCGATCAGCAGCCCCGACAACGAGCTCGACAGCCGGGTCTCGGCGTGGGTGAGGAGCAGCCACGGGCCGGCGATCTCGACGACCGTGTAGACGAGCATCCAATGCCACTTCTTGAGCAGCGGTCGCAGCACCCGGCGGCGCGCGGCGACCGGAACCAACAGCGCCGCCGCGATACCGGTGCGGAGAAACACGATGGTCGCCGGGGTCAGTTCCTCGTCGGCGACCTTGATCAGCAGGTAGGGGATGCCCCAGATCAGCGACATGGCCGCGAACAGCAGCCAGCCCCGCTTCGACATCTCGCTCCTTGACCAACCGGACGACGCGCCAAGAGATGAAAGTCTGGCACGGCCGGCGTTGTTCCGACTC
>JAICYF010000059.1 GCA_025934355.1 Acidothermaceae bacterium | reverse complement strand
GGAACCGCCGCCACCGTGAGCGGCCCGAGCGCTGCCGTCGATGAGTACGTGGCGGGCCGGCGGGTGCTGCACCGTCGCGCCATCGGCTCGCGCGCGGCGGTGACGATCGCCACGCCAGTGGACGCCGCCGCTCGGGCGCGCGCCCTTGCTCTCGGCGTGACGCTTGAACCGCTTTCGCTGCAACAACTTCTGGTACACGCGTCCGGCGAAACGCTCGACGCCGAAGGAAAGGTCTCGGCATGAACACCGCGGTCAAGATCGCGCGCTACCACCTGATGGACCGCACACTGCTGTGGTTGCCGGTCGCCGTGACTGTGTTCACGTTCCTCGTCAACTTGGTCATCTTCGCGGTGGTGCCGACACCCGTCGGCGGCGGCTACACATTCGCGATCTCGGCGCTCTACATCTGGCTCATGACCATCGGCGTCGTGATGATCGTGCAGCGATTGCCATTCGGCCTCACGCTTGGCCTCAGCCGGCGCGCGTTCTTCCGCGGCACCGTACTTCTCGTAGCCGGTATGGCGGCGGTGTACGCGATCGGCGTGACGCTCGCGCAAGTCGTCGAGCGCGCAGGTGACGGCTGGGGCGTGAAGATGCACTTCTTCCGCGTGCCGTGGCTGTTCAACGGCCCGTGGTACGAGACACTCGTCACCGCATTCGTCCTTGGCGTCGCCGTGATGATCTACGGGATTTGGTACGGCATCCTGTTCCGTCGCTGGGGCGTCCTCGGCATCACCGCCTTCGTCGCCGCGCAACTTCTGGTGCTGACGATCGGCGCGCTCGCGACGACCTGGACCCACGCGTGGCACGACGTTGGTTCGTTCTTCACCACGATCAGCGCACTCGGATTCGCTGGCGTCCTGGCCGCTCTCACCGTCGTGCTTGGCGCCGGTGGATACACGACGCTGCGCCGAGTAACGGTCTAGGTCACGACGTCGTCGCGGCCACGAGGACGATTTCGGCGCAGGCACGGCCGTGTTGCGCCGGACCTGACGCACCAAGTGACTGCACCGACCCATAGATGCCGTCGGCGACCAGCGCGAGCTGGTCGGCGACGCCGTCGGGGTCGTTAAGTGGTGCGTCTTTCGCGAGTTCGTTGACCAGCTTGTTGAACAACTTGCGCACCCACACCTTGTGCGCCACCGCCGCCTTGTGCGCCGGATGCCGGCGGTCGGGGAACTCGGCGAGCACCATCAAGAAGGGGCAGCCGCGGCACGACTCCGACAACGCCTCTTCGCTGAACGCGTCGAACACCGCCAGGATTCGTTGCCGAGTGTCGCCTGACTCCGGCGAACTCACGGCGGTGAGCCGCTCTTGGTACGCCTGGCTGCAACGCTCGACGTAGGCCGCAACAAGCTCGTCCTTTGAGGCGAACAGCCGGTACAGCGTGACTGGCGCGACCTCCGCGCGTGCAGCGACGGTGTCGACGCCCGTGGCGCGAATTCCCTCCCAATAAAAGAGATCTGCCGCGACAGCCAAGATGTGCTCGCGGGTTTCGGCAGCCGGACGACGGGTTCGGGCCTTGTCTCCGGGGCGCGCTGCAACAGTCATGGCGGCTACGTTAGGGTGCGTTTCCTATCGCGTCAAGAAAAGCGTGGACGCCGACAACAGGTCTAGCGCTTCGGCTGTGCGCGGCTCGTCCGCGTCGCCTCCACAGCTTGATTGACCGGCGAGGGCGTCTGGCCCTTGACCCGTTTGTTTTGCTCCTGCTTGGGTTTGCGGGTCTCGCGGCCGCTCTTGTTCTTGCTCGCCATCGCATGCTCCTTCTTCGTGATCGTCGTTTTGCGCCTGCCTCATAGGCATGAAGAAGGGTCCGTCGCGACTACCGTACGCGCACTTCAGCCCTGAACGGGGTCGTCGGCCAAGGTGCCAGCATTGAGTTGACAGTCCGCGAGCGCTTGTAGCCGGCAGATCTGGCGGTATTCGCGATCGCTAGACAATGCATTGCGGTAGAGGATGGGCACATGACGCCAATTGTCAGCTCAATCGAGGTGGCACGACCGAGTGCTCCAACGTTCGACTACGTGATTGACCCCGCACATTTTCATGAATGGCAGACCGGTTTGATCGCCGGGCGAATGGATCGCGACCAGGTCGGTGTCGGGGCCCGCTGCATCACGACGCGCCGGATCGGCGGTCGGGCGCGCGAGATCACGTCGCGGATCACTGAGTTTGATCGGCCGCGACGCTGGGCCGACCACGGAGTCGACGGTCCGATCCGCGGAATCGTGGAGGTCGACGTTGAGCCGCTCGACGACGACACGCGTTCGCGGGTGACTATCTCTCTCGATTTCGAGGGACACGGCATTGGCAACCTGCTGATTCTGTTGACCGTGCGCCGACAAGCCCGCAAAGAGATGCCAGCCAACATGCGCCGACTTAAGCAGCAGCTCGACACCACATGACATCGCGCCGGAGCGTCCCCGGCTCATCACCTAGCCGAGAGCGGCGCTCGCGTCGCGTAACTCGTCTAAGGCCTCGAGGGTGTATCGAACCAAGTCTTCTGGCGCGGCGTCTTCTGCCTCGGCCCACTTGGCGTAGCCGCGCTTCAATGCCAGGACGCCTAGTTCGCCAGCGAGCTGTGCGGTCGCCTCCGGAGCTCCACGGGCGACGAGCGAGGTCGTGATGGTCGCGGCGAGGCTCACACTCTTGAGCGCGTCGCGCCCTCGCAGCTCCTCGCTCGCGGCGATCGCCGCCTTCAGGCGGGCGCCGATCTCGCGATTGAGCTGACCCATCGCGCCGCACGCGCGCCTCAGCCCAGCCGCGACCGCTTGCAGCGGGCTCGCACCGGCGGGCGTGTCGGCGATGCCTTCGGCGAACAACTGGCTCAGCGTCTCTTGTCCCGCCACGAGGACCTCGCGCTTGTCGGTGAAATGCCGGAAGAACGTGCTCTTCGTGACCCCCGCGCGCGCGGCGATCTGCGCGACCGTTGTGTCGTCGTAGCCCTGCTCGGTGAAGAGGTCGACAGCCGCGACGACGAGCCGCTCGCGCGCTCCTGGTTCCCATCGGGCCATGGACTCATCGTAGTGACGGGACAGTAGTCTCATCACTCTGCTACGGTGACGGGACAACAGTCCCATCACTTCCTGGAGGACCCATGCGCGTCTTCATCACCGGGGGCACCGGCCTGGTCGGCTCCGCCGTCGTGCCCGAGCTCGTTCGCAACGGCCACCGCGTCGTCGCGCTTGCCCGCTCGGAGCAGTCCGCGGCGCTCGCCGTGTCACTCGGGGCCGACCCGCTGCGCGGCGACCTCGCCGACCTTGACGTGTTGCGAGCCGGCGCCGCCGAGGCCGACGGCGTGATCCACCTGGCGTTCGGCAACGACTTCAGCAGCGCCGAAGCTTTCGCACATGGCATCTCAACCGAGCAACGCGCCGTCGCCGCGCTCGGCGAAACGCTCGTCGGAAGCGACCGGCCGCTGGTTCTCGTCTCCGGCACGCCAGCACTCGCCGGACGCGTGTCGACCGAGGCTGACTCGCTGCCCGCCGATGGCCCGGTCGCCGGGCGCAGCCGCACGGTCACGGCGGCGCTGGGGCTGGCGACGCAGGGGGTCCGCAGCGTCGCCGTCCGGCTGCCACGCACCGTGCACAACAACGGCGACGGCGGCTTCGCAGGTCTGCTGACCAAGCAGGCGCGGGCGACCGGCGTGTGCTCGTATCCCGGCGACGGAACTCAGCGCTGGCCCGCCGTGCACGCACTCGACGCCGCCGTGCTATTCCGGTTGGCACTTGAACAGGCGCCCGCCGGCACCTCGTGGCACGCCGTCGCCGACGAGGGCGACCGGGTCAGCGACATCGCCGCCGTCGTCGGTCGCCGCCTTTCGCTGCCCGTCGCAGTCGTCGAACCGCAAGCATTTGGACCGCTCGGCCTTATCTTCGGGATGGACCAACCGTCGTCAAGCGCGCACACCCAACAAAAGCTCGGTTGGCAGCCGACGCATCCGAGCCTCTTGCAGGACTTGGAAAACCTCCAGCCGTGACGTCAAACGTCTGCCGGCGCGGGGCGTTCGGCCCGCGGTGACATGGACGCCGCCACCCGCTAGGCAACCGACACCCGCTAGGCAGTTCGTTCCACGCTGGCCGGTAGGGCGCGCCGAGTGTCGTGACACAGTGGCGAGATGCCAGGTGTGCTGTACCGAGACGCTGCCCTCGCCGACGCGACCGGCCCCGAACTGCAACTCGGCGTGAGCGTTCTCGTCGTCGAGGACCGCATCGGCTGGATTCGACCATCCGACGACGAGCCGGACCCCGGCCCGGACGTCGAGGTGGTCGACGCCTCCGGTTGCACGATCGTGCCCGGACTGGTTGACAGTCACAGCCACCTGACGTTGCCCGGCGGCGCGCACTGGATCGACCGCGGCTTCGACTCCGCCGAAACGCTGCTGAAAGTCGCCGAAGACAACGCCCGCCTGCAACGCGCGGCCGGCGTGCGCTGGGCCCGCGACGTCGGCTCGCCGCGACGTACTGACCCCGTCGACGGACGCACCCGCGCGCTCGCGCTCGGCGTCCGCGATCGTTGGGCCGGACGACGCGAATACCCTTACGTGCGCGCGGCCGGCACCTGGATCACCCGGACCGGTTCGCTGCCGTCAGACCTCAGTGTCGAGGTCGACCATGGCGCCGACCTGGTCGAGGCGGTGAGCAAGCAACTGGACGATGGCGCCGACCTCGTCAAGCTCTACCTCGACGGACCTGACCGCGAGGCCGCGCCCTTCACCGTCGACGAGGTGCGCGCGGTGGTCTCGCACGCGCATAGCCGCGGCGCTCGAATCACCGCACATTCGGGACTGTTGCCCGGCGCACGCGTCGGCGCCGAAGCAGGCGTCGACTCACTCGAGCACGGCTTCCAACTCGATGCCGACGTCGCGTCTTTGATGGCAGTGAATCGGGTGGCACTCGTGTCGACATTGGCGGTGATGGAGTCGTGGCGCTCCTTTGGCCGGACGACGTCGCTGCCGCGCTTCGCGTCGCCGTCCGGTCAAGAACAGATCGCCGGACGACGCGAATGGGCGCACGAAAGCGTGCGGCTCGCCGTCCGGGCTGGCGTGGTGATCGCGGCCGGCACCGACTTCGGCGGTGGGTCGCTGCGCGCCAACCAACTCGCCTGGGAGGTCGAATGCCTTGTCACTGCTGGACTTGAGCCGTGGCAGGCATTGGCCGCCGCGACCCGCAATGGCGGTGAGCTGCTCGGCGAACAAGACGCCGGCGTGATCCGCGAAGGCGGACCGGCCGACCTCGTGCTGTTGCACGGTGATCCGTATTCCGACCCGTCGTCTCTGTGGCGCGTGTGGCGAGTCACGTAGACGTCCGGCTGAAGCTCGTGCACAACGAGCACTCGTGGGCCGGGCCGCCTGGCATGGCGACCCGGCCCGCAACTCGCACACTCAGCAGGCGCCGACCGGGATCATCACCCGTCGGTACGTGGGCCAGAGCGCGGTTATGCCGTCGCAGTGACGCGTCGCGGCTCGTGGCTCGTGACCAACGCTCGCGCACGCGCGGCAAGCCATAGCCCGGAGGCGCCGACCAGGCCGTACACCACGCGGGAGGCCGGGTTCGTCTCGCCAAAGTCGAGCCCGAACACGGCGGCGACCAGATCGAAGCGAGCGACCGCCACCAATCCCCAGTTCAGCGCGCCGACGACCACCAGGGCCACGGCCACAACATCGATCTTCTTCATGAGCTTCTCCTTGTTCAGATTCTGTCGAGATATCCACCGTGCAACACTCGACGAATGCTGTCAAGGGATCGTCTAGATTTTCTGTCGAAGGTGTGTACAGTTACGCCCATGGACGGCACGATCCGGATCGGCGAACTCGCACGGCGCACCGGCGTCTCCCCCGAGCTGCTGCGCGCCTGGGAGACCCGCTACGGGCTGCTCCAGCCCACCCGCTCCGCCGGCGGGTTCCGCCTGTACTCCGGCGCCGACGAGACCCGCACCCGGCGGATGACGAGACTGATCGCGGACGGCGTGTCCGCTGCCGAGGCCGCCCGTCAGGCGCTCACCGGTGACGACGCGCGACCCGCGGTGGAACCGCCGATCGTCGACCAGCTCGCCGACCGGCTGCGCGGTGCCCTAGACGCCTTCGACGGCGCCGACGCGCACGCCAACCTCGACCGGCTGCTCGCCGCGGTGTCCGTCGACGCCGCGCTCACCGACGTCGTCCTGCCTTACCTGCGCGACCTCGGCGACCGGTGGGCCGCCGGGAGGGCCACCGTCGCGCACGAGCATTTCGCGTCCAACCTCATCCGCGGGCGACTCCTCGCGCTCGCCCGCGACTGGGATCGCGGCGCCGGCCCAGCCCTCCTGCTCGCCTGCCTGCCCGGCGAGGCCCACGACCTTGGCCTGATCACCTTTGGCATCCTCGCCGCGCGGCGCGGGTGGCGCGTCACCTTTCTGGGCGCCGACACCCCAATCGACACGATCCACACCGCCGTCCGCGACACCCACCCCTCGCTTACCGTTCTTGTCGCGCTCAACCCCGCCCTGATCACTTCGCACACCGACGACCTCCGACGCGTCACCGCCCAGACCCGCACCGCCATCGCCGGCAACACCGACACCGACGCCGCCGACCACGTCGGCGCCACCACTCTCCCCAACGACATCGCGCGCGCGGCCGAGTCGCTCGTCCCGTGAAAGTGCACGCGACATCGGCTGCGGACCGATGCACTGGGCGACGCGCCGTCGTCCATCGATGGAATGTTCCCCAACCTCCTTGGTCCTACGGTGCTGCGACCGACTGGAGGCGGCAACGGCCTGGCGCGGGACCGCGGGGGAAGGTGGGTCGAGCGTCAACCGAATTGCACGTGCCTACTGCTGGTGATCGCCGGCCGGGCGCACCGCGCGGATCGGGGCCGGCGTCGCAGTTCTGGCAAAGGCGCTCATGGCGTCATGCGAGTTCAGGCGCGTGATCGCGGCGGTTGCGGCCACAGCCCTCTTCCAGTCGCTGCGCGGACTGGTGCAGCGGGTTATCGATCAGGCGTTCTACGGCAGACCGGCAACGGCCGTATGAGGTGATGCGTGAAGGGCGGACCGCGAGCGATCTATGATCCCCGCAGGGGTAGCTGTGACGATCACAATGACGTTCCTCCGCCGGTTGCCGGCGGAGCTTCGGGCGCTGCTCGCCGACACGGTAAAGGCCTGGCGGTCCGGGCGGCGACCCTGGCTCGCCGTGCTCGGCTGTCTCGCCACGATCGTCGTCGCGGAGGCCTGGCACGAGCCTCGAGGCCGGGACGTGCTCGTGCACGTCGGTGCGGCATCGGCCGGCCAGCCGTTGCACACCGAACTGATTCGGCTGCCCGCATCGGTGTTCATACCGACGTTCGACCTGCCGTGGTGGGGCGCGGCCGCGCAGATCGCCGTCGTGCTCGGCATCGCGGAGATCCTCCACGGCCGGGCCGGCATGACGATCGTCGCCGGCATCGGCCAGTTCGCCAGCACCCTTTCAGCGCGGCTGATGATCCTGTCGGGCGGCGTGGCCTTTCTCGGCCTGCCGTTCAGCCAGGCCGGTGTGCTCGACACCGGCCCGTCCGGTGTCACCACCGCGATCGGCGTCTGGTTACTGTGCCGGCGACGCGCCTACGCCAGCGTCGGCGTGGTCGCCGCATTCTTGACCATCGCCGCGGTCGCGCAACGCAACATCGACGGCCGCGAACACGAGACCGCCATGCTCGCCGGAATCCTGGTCGCGCTGCTGCAAAACCAATTCGCACGGTGGTGGCACACGCGACGCCTCGCGGCGTCGGACGACGTCCAGGCACTTTCTCAGCGCGCCAGGCAGCCTTAAGCGACGAGCAGCCTTGACGCCCGTCATCGTCGACGCCCTCCTGGACTACATCTCCGCGCCTCGTCAACGGGGAAAGGTCAGGCCATGCGTCGCCACTAGATGCGGGACGCTGTGCACGTCGACCTCAGCGGCGTAATCGGCCGCCATTGATCGCGGAGCTCGGCGAGGCGCGCTTCGATCTAACGGGCACCGCCGCGTGTGTGGACGACGCCGGCAAGCGCCACATACGCGTGGCTCGGAGTCACGAGGAGACGGCGACGATGCCTGACGTGCTAATGCGAAAGCCCTTGCCACTCGCGGTGCATGTGACGCCAGTGGTCGCCGATTCACAGCGGAACGGCCCCACACCGGTCGCCTTCCCATAGGCGAGGGTCGGGGTTCCTTCGCCCGCATTCCCGAGGCATTGCTCGCCGGTGCACGTCGTGTAGGTACCGGTCGTGCTCATCGTCGCCGATCGAGGGGGCGTGCCCGTCTGGCAGTAGACCTCTGTGAGTCCGGCCCGCTGGTAGTCGACCTCGCAGGTGATGTTGCCCGACGGCGACGCGAACTCGCCGCCTTGCGGGGTCTGCATAGGCACGAGATCGGATCCTGGCACGCCGGTCGTAGGATTCACGACCGCCGTCGATGGCGCGGAGGCGGCCGGCGTTGCACCGGTTGAGCCGGCCGGCGCCGCGCCGGTTGGTGCCGCAGTCGCACCCGTGGTTTCGGCGGTCGCGCCTGTTGTCGTCGGGCCGGACGCCGCCGTCGATCCATGGCTGCAGGCGGCGAGGACGAGCAGGAGGGCGGCGAGCGAGAGCGAGGCGGTCACATGTCTCCGGAGACTTCGCATCCTGGGACTTTATAAGGATGCCGCCGCTCCCCAGACCCGAGACATGTATTCAACGAACACTGCTCCGCCCCGCGGCACCCGATGCCCTTTGGCGGCCACCTCGGGCGGCGACCATCACGGCCGTCTTGTGGTGCGCGTAGGACCGGCCGGCTTCCCCGCCTTGTTCGCGCCGCCGACGAACATCTCGGCGACCTCGACAGTGCCAGACAGTTTTGGTCCGCCGCGGGTCGACCATCGCGCGCCGGTAGCGATGCAGCATCGTCCGCGCCGTCTGATACGAGCCCAGGCACATGGTGCGTTGGACACCGCGCGCCGAGATCCCGTTCGCCCGGGCCCAGACACGCCTCGTCGTCAGGAAACCAAGCGGCGAACTGCACAGCGGTCGCCGGATACTCCCTGCCAGCCGCCGGCCTCAACGGTTCACACATCGTCTATCGGCGGCTTGTCTATCGGCGGCGAAAACCCCTTGCGACACCGCCGTTAGATGGAGAGGTCATCTTGCCGATTTCCCGTTGTCATTCGCGAGCCGTAGCGCTGACATCCCGGCGAGCCTCGCCACTAGCTGCAGCCGCTAGTGCTCCCGCAACCCTCGCAGACATAGCAGCTACCAGCCGGACGCATCTTGGTTCCGCAGTTCAAGCACAACGGCGCGTCGGCCGCCGTGCCAAGCTGCTTCTCCAGCAACTCGGTCGAGCTGTGCACCTCGAGGTCAGCCGGCTTGGCTGAGGCCGCCGATGCGACGTCACCAGCTTCGGCTTCTGACACCGACGCGTGCTTCTCGATCGGCGCCGACTGCTGCAACGCCTCGACGTCCAGCTCTTCCTCGTCGTCCGACACAGATGCCGGTCCTCCGCCGTACGACGCGGCGACCGCGCGCGCCCGCTCCTCGGCGGTGAAAATGCCGAGTTCTTCGCGCTTTTCGTAGGGGAGGTAGTCCAGCGCCAGCCGACGGAAGATGTAGTCCATGATCGATTGCGCCATGCGGACGTCGACGTCGTCCGTCATGCCGGCGGGCTCGAACCGCATGTTGACGAACTTCGAGACGAACGCCTCGAGCGGCACGCCGTACTGCAGCGCGATCGAGATGGCGATCGAGAAGGCGTCCATCACACCGGCCAGGGTCGAGCCCTGCTTGCCGAGCTTGAGGAACACCTCGCCGAGGCCGTCGTCCGGGTACGAACCGGCGGTCATGTAACCGTCGGCGCCGGCGACCGAGAACGACACGGTCTGCGACGGACGCTTGCGCGGCAGCCGCTTGCGGGTCGGGCGCCACTCGGCCGGCGCGGCCGAGACAGCAGCGGGCGCCGACGCCTTCTTCTCCTTTGCGTCAGACAGCGGCTGGCCGACCTTGCAGTTGTTGCGGTAGATGGCCAGCGCCTTCAGGCCGAGCTTCCAGCCCTGGTAGTAGACCTCTTCGACGTCCTCGACAGTGGCCGACTCGGGCAAGTTCACGGTCTTTGAGATGGCGCCGGAGATGAACGGCTGCACCGCGGCCATCATCCGAACGTGACCCATGGCCACGATCGAGCGCTCGCCCATCGCGCAGTCGAAAACCTCGTAGTGCTCGGGACGAAGCCCAGGAGCGTCGACCACGTGGCCGTTCTCGGCGATGTACTCGACGATCGCCTCGACCTGCTCCTCTTGGTAGCCGAGCTTGCGGAGCGCACGCGGCACCGTGTTGTTGACGATCTGCATCGAACCGCCGCCGACCAGCTTCTTGAACTTCACCAGCGCGAGGTCGGGCTCGACGCCGGTGGTGTCGCAGTCCATCATCAAGCCGATGGTGTTGTGGCTGACGAAACCCGCTGCAACGTAAGTGACGTTCGACGGCACCGACAGGTCGTACGTCGGTTGGATGCCGCCGTCGTCGTTCGCCGCGACTTCCTCGAACACGTAGCCCAACGCGTGCGCCAGGCGGTCGTCGAGGGTCTCGGCGAAGATCTGGCGGGCGACTGTGCGCGACACCCCACCCGACTTCGCGAGCGACGAGACCACGACGGAGCGAAACTCGGAGCCGATCGGCGCGAGCGCCTCCCACACCTCGCGCGGAAGGTGGATGCGGTCGCGGTTTCCGGACTGCGTCGGGAAAACTTCCTCAACGAGCCGTGCCTTGCGCTCGCCCATGAAGCCGATCACCTCGGCGTAGCCGGCCGCGTGGTCGAGATTGCGCAACCGCACCTGGAAGATCGGGCCACCGAAACCGCTAACGGTCTCGCGGGTCGTGGTTGGGAAGCCAAGTCCCAGCAGCACAGTGCGAATCTCCGCCGCGAACGACGCGGACGACGTCGACACCGACGGCACGCCCGCCAGCACAGTGCCATCGGCCTCGAACAGACCGCGCAGGAACGCCGCGTAGACCTCGACGTCGTTCGTCTCGAGGATCGCCGACGGCACGCGAGGGGTCCAGCCCTTGCCGACGTGGTCGTCGGTCGGCAGCGTCTTGGCGAAGCCGGCCGCCTTCCACCAGCGCGCCAATCGCACCGATTGCAAGGTCACCTGCTGGTAGCCCTCGTCCTGCGTCACGACCGGCTCGAGACCGAACAATCCCTTGCTGAGAACGCGAATCCGCTCGACGACGTCGAGGTCGGTGTCTGCGACACACAGTCGAACGCCCTTGGCGTGCAGGCTCCCGTCGCCCATGAAGTAGCCGACGATCTCGGCGAGATCGGCGTCGATGACGTCCGGCACGAAGATGTTGCGGTCACCGGCGTAGTAGGCCTGGTCGAGCACCGGCAACGGCACCTTGCGCGGCTCGCCGACCATGGTGCCAAGCTGCATCGGCACGATGTCGCCGGGCACGACCTCCGCAAGCCGCTTCCACACCCACTCGCCGGTCTGCGGGTCGATCGCCTTGATGCGGTGCGCCAGCGTGCCTTGGATCTGGTAACCGCCCGCGGTGACGATGCGGCGAGTCGGCTCCTCGCCGTTCACGAAGAACTTGGTCGCGTCGCGAACGCCTTCGTCGGTGGAGACGGCGAAATCGACGTCCTGCCAGCGGTCACCGTAGATGTCGCCAAGCTCGGACAACCGGGTGAGGCCGCGGTCGGTGGTCACCATCGTGTCGCCGACGAGGCAGCCGGTGGGCGCGAGCACCGAAGCCTGCGCGTTGCGCCAGCCGTTCTTCTCGCCAATCTTCAGGCCGTCCTGCCACGCCTTCGACGCCAGCCGCGCGACGTCGCGGTCGATTGTGCCAACCGAGCGAATCGCGTCGGACGCCGCCGCGTGCTTGCGCATGACCCGTGCGTGTGCCTCCGCGTTGCGCGCGAATCCCTCATACGGGCCAACGATTCCGGCGAGTTCGGCCGAGCGCTTGTATGCCGTGCCGGTCATCAGCGACGTGATGGCCGCGGCGAGCGCCCGACCACCTTCGCTGTCGTAGGCGTGGCCGGTCGCCATCAGCAGCGCGCCGAGGTTGGCGTAGCCGATGCCGAGCTGACGGTACTTGCGCGTCGTGTCGCCAATCTTCTCCGTCGGGAAGTCGGCGAAGCAGATGGAAATGTCCATCGCCGTGATGACGAACTCGACGACCTTGGTGAACGTGACGGCGTCGAACGTGTCGTCGTCCTTCAAGAACTTCATCAAGTTCAACGACGCCAAGTTGCACGAGCTGTTGTCGAGGTGCAGGTACTCGGAGCAGTTCGCGACCACGACACCGCTGACGATGTACGAGTGGTTGCGTGGCTCGGTGAGGTTGTACGTCGTCTCGAAGCCGCGCGACTCACGCGAGACTAGCTTCACCGTCTCGTCAACGTTGTACGCGGAGTGCAGGTCGACGACGGTCGAAAGGCGCGCGACCTTCGCCGGCACCGAGAAACTAATGCGTGCCGCGAAGTCACGAATTGAGCGACCGCTGATGCGCAGGTCGTACGACGGACCGTCGGACGAGTACGTGACCTCGCTACCGTCCTTGCGGGTGTAGCGGAACGTGTCCTTCTTCTGCGGCTGCTCGTAGATGCGCGAGGCGATGCCGAGCGACGCGAGCAGCTCCTGCACTCCGAGCAGTAGCTCTTCGGACCGGCTGCCGAGGCCGACGTACCGGGTGCCCTTCTCGACTTGGTTGACGACGCAGCCGTCGGCGTCGAACAGGCCCTGCAAGAACGAGACCAAGGCCTCGTCGGGCGCCTGGAAAACGGCCTCGGGAACGACCTTGTCCTTGGCGCGCGACTGCGTGACGCCAAGCGCCTCGAAGAACTTCACGACATCGTGCTTGCTCGAACGCAACTGCAAAGTGCCGTTCGCCTGCACGCTCGGCTTCGCGTCGAACCCGGTCCACGCGGCGAGAATCTCTTGATGCCGCGGCAAAACCGACGTCTTGTCGTCGTCCGAGCCGTACACCGTGGTGAGCGTTTCGCCGGTCAGGCAGCCGTCTCCGATGAGCCAGCCGAGGAAGTGCGCGAGATCGGGGTCCCACTTCTGCGGAAGGTGCAGCTTGCCGGCACGTTGCGCGGCGTCGACCACCGACGCGGGAAGTTGCCACGACGCCATCGGGCGCGCGGCCTCGTGGAACGACCGCACGACCCGGTCGTCGTCCTGCAGCTCTTCGGCGTGGACCCAGCCGCGGTTGCTCGTCCAAAGCCGGTGGCCGGGCGTGCAACGAAGACGGGAGCCGTCGGAGAACCTCAGCTCGAGGATCTCGTTGGTGCCGGTGACCATGTAGCGCAGCGGCCTTGTGGCGACGATGCGCGGCCCGGCGTCCGCCTCGGCGGTGACGTCGTTCGTGTAAATCGAGAACGTCTCGCCCTCAGCAGCGCGCGATACGAGGTCGCCGATGCGAACCAGTCCCTTGTCGGTGACGACGCGCTGGTCGGCCGGGAAGCACGGGTTCGACGCCGTGATGCGGCCTGTCTCGGGGCAAGTGTGCCAGTCGTTAATGGTGTCGTCGTACTGGATGCCGGGGTCGGCGCACTCCCACGCCGCCTGCGCCATCTTGCGCATCAATTCCTTGGCGTCGACGCTCTCGAGCACCTCGCCCGTCGTCCGCGCTTTGAGCCCGAACGTGCCACCGGTCTCGTAGGCGCGCATGAACTCCTCGTTGACGCGCACCGAGTTGTTGGCGTTTTGGTACTGCACGCTCGACATGTCGCGGCCGCCAAGGTCCATGTCGTAGCCGGCGTCGCGCAACACGCGAATCTTGTCTTCCTCGCGCGCCTTGGTCTCAATGAACTCCTCGATGTCGGGGTGGTCGACGTCGAGGATCACCATCTTCGCTGCGCGCCGCGTCGCGCCGCCGGACTTGATCGTGCCGGCGCTCGCGTCGGCGCCCCGCATGAACGACACCGGGCCGGAAGCCTCGCCGCCGCTCGACAGCAGCTCCTTCGACGAGCGGATGCGCGACAGGTTGATGCCTGAGCCCGAGCCGCCTTTGAAGATGAGGCCCTCTTCCTTGTACCAGTCGAGGATGCTGTCCATCTTGTCGTCGACGGCGAGGATGAAGCAGTTGTGCACGCGGAGGTTGCCTGACAGGTACTCGCCGCTCTCGGTCTGGATGTCGTAGACGTCCATCGCGCCGAGGTCTTCAATGCTGGCGATTTCGACGGTGCTGCGGTTTCGACCACCAACGTCGGGCTCCACGAAGAGCAACAGGTCACCGACCGTGAGACTCCCTGCCTCGACGAACTGACCGTCGAGCTCGTCCGACGCCCTCCACACCTGATGGTCAGCCGTGACATCGAGCGTGTCGCCCGCCTTCGTGGCGATACGCAGCACTTCCTTCACACCGTTCGCCTTGGTGGCGACGATGCGGGTCAAGCCGTGGGCGTCGTAGACCTTGGTGCCGACGGCGTTGTCTTCGACGAGCTTGCCGATCGGGACCAAACCCGCAGGCGTGCTGACGAGCGCGTCATACGGCTGGCAGGCCGAGACCTGCTGCGGCGCCGAGGTGCCGACGTTGAACCACACCGGCGAGTTGAAGCTGAAGACCTGGTGGAGGAGCGCGTAGGTGAGCTCGTGCTCGAAGATGGTGGCGTCGTCGACGGTGGCGAAGTAGCCGTTGACCTGGCCAGCCTTCACATAGGTGAGCACAACGCGGTCGATCAGCTGCTTCAAGCTCCACTCGCGCTGGTCGGTGCCGACCGCGCCGCGAAAGTACTTGGTGGTGACGATGTTGGCCGCGTTGACCGACCAGAAGTCGGGGAACTCGACGCCGCGCTGCTCGAAGTTGATCGAGCCGTCGCGCCAGTTGGTCATGACGACGTCACGCCGCTCCCAGTTGACCTCGTCATACGGGTGGACGCCGGGCTTGGTGTAGACCCGCTCGATCGTCAACCCACGCGTGCCCCGGCCGCGCGACGCACTCTGGGTGCCGCTCGTCGTCTCCGTCATGTCCCGCTCCTCCACACCTAAGACCAACACCGCCATCAAGTGCCGGATTTCCCCCCGGCGAGGGTCGTTTTGGGCGCCCAACTAGGGCGTGGACGGCGCTCCCTCGGGCGCGCGTCGAAGATCTTGCTCGGCTTTTAGCAGCGCGATCTCCGCCTCAAAGTCGTCGAGCGACTCGAAACCCCGGTAGACCGAGGCAAACCGCAGGAAGGCCACCTCGTCGAGCTCGCGCAGCGGCTCGAGCACGGCGAGCCCGACATCCTGGGTGGAGATCTCGCTCGCGCCGGTGGCCCGAAGATCGTCTTCTACCCGCTGGGCGAGGCGGGCCAACGCGTCTTCGTCGACCGGCCGGCCCTGGCACGCTTTGCGTACGCCGTCGGCCACCTTCGCCCGGGAGAACGGCTCGCTCGCGCCCGACCGCTTGACGACGGCCAGCGCGGCGGTCTCGACCGTGGTGAACCGGCGGCCGCATTCAGGGCAGGCCCGGCGGCGGCGAATCGCGGTGCCATCGTCGGCGACCCGGCTGTCGATGACGCGGGAGTCGGAGTGCCGGCAGAACGGGCAGTACATGTCTTCGGCACCTCCTGACGAACCCCGCCGCCGGCCCAGCTGTGGATCCAGCTGTGCAACGACCTGTGCAATTCGGCCTCAGCCTGTGCTCAAGCCCCCTCGGCCTGAGCACAACCTGTGGATGACTTACATCCGTGTAACTACTAGATGTAGGGGCGCAACGTTAGGCCGGATGGACCTATGGCGCAAGGGCTTCACCGAAGTTCGCTGGCCCGTCGGCGTGTCGCCGTAGAAGGCGCTGGCGTGTCGCCGTCGGCACGTCGGCGTGTCGCGATCAGGACGGCAGGACGAGCACCTGGCCGGCCCGCACCGACGCCCCGACCAGGCCGTTGCGGTCGATGATCTTCTGCACCGTCACGCGTGGGTCAGCCTTCGGCGCGACTCGGGAGGCGATGGCCCACAGCGTGTCGCCCGGCTGCACGACGACGGTCGAACCGGTCATCGGCCCAGCCGGCGCAGCCGCCGCGGAGCGGCCGCTCGCCGGCCCTGTAGCGAGCGCGAACACCAGCGCGCTCACCAGCGAGGCGAGC
>JAICYF010000133.1 GCA_025934355.1 Acidothermaceae bacterium | reverse complement strand
GCGGGTGCTTTCAACCGCGGCGGCGGCGGAGCGGCTTGGCAACTTCGTCACCGTGATGCCGGCATGGCAAAATCTCGACATCGAGACACCTGACCGACGCGTGGTCAGCGTCACGGCAGTGTCTGCACAGCACGGGCCCGACGGCAGCCTGCCTCTCGTCGGCGAGGTCATCGGCTTCGTCTTGCGGTGCGACGAACTTCCGTCGGTCTACGTGAGCGGCGACAACGCGTCGCTTCGCGTCGTCCAAGAAATCGCCGACCGGGTCGGCCAGCTCGACGTGGCGATTGTTCACGCCGGCGGCGCGTCGACTCCGCTCATCCCCGGCGAGTACCTCACCTTGACGAGCTCCGCGGCGGCACGAGCCACCGAAATACTCGGCGCGGCAAGGGTTCTCGTGGTGCACACCGACAGCTGGCGGCATTTCACCGAAGACGCCGACGACGTGCGAAGGGCGTTCGCGCAGGCCGGGCTCTCCGACCGATTGATCGGCTGTGAGCCCGGCCTGGTCGTCGACTTCTAGCTAGGAAAAGCCCGGCGTTACGACAAACCGGGCGCGGGGAACTTCGCGGTGACTTCGCGAACCTCGCCCAACACCCGCTCGGCCGTGGCATTGAGGGTGTCGTCGTCGTTCTTGGCGACCGCGGCGACGACTTCGTCGATCCAGGCGCCGATCTGACGCATCTCGGTTTCGCCCATGCCACGACTCGACACCGCCGGTGTGCCGATGCGCAAGCCGGAGGGGTCGAACGGCTTGCGCGGGTCAAAGGGAACCGTGTTGTAGTTGGCGACAAGCCCCGCCCGGTCGAGAGCTTGAGCGACCGGCTTGCCGGCGACGCCCTGGGGCGTGAGGTCGATCAAAATCAGGTGGTTGTCGGTGCCGCCGGACACCAGGTCGAAGCCTCGCGCGGAGAGCTCGTCGGCGAGCACCTTGGCGTTGGCCACGATTGACGCCGCGTAGCCGCGGAATGCCGGCTCGGCTGCCTCGCGCAACGCCACCGCGATGCCTGCGGTGGTCTGGTTGTGCGGGCCACCTTGCAGGCCCGGGAAAACCGCTTTGTCAATCGCCTTCGCGTGCCGCTCGTCGCACATCAGCATCGCGCCGCGCGGTCCGCGCAACGTCTTATGCGTGGTGGTCGAGATGACTTCGGCGTGGCCGACCGGCGACGGGTGAGCGCCGCCCGCGATCAAGCCGGCGATGTGCGCGATGTCGGCGACCAGCACAGAGCCAGCCTCCTTCGCGATCGCCGCGAAGGCCGGAAAGTCAATGATCCGCGGTATCGCCGTGCCGCCGGCGAACATCAGCTTGGGCCGCTCGCGCAAGGCGATGTCGCGAACTTCGTCCATGTCGATGCGGCCGGTGTCGCGGCGCACGCCGTACTGCACGGCGTTGAACCACGCGCCGGTGGCCGACACCGACCACCCGTGCGTGAGGTGGCCGCCCATGGGCAGCGCCATGCCCATGATCGTGTCGCCCGGCTTAGCGAGCGCGAGATAGACGGCCAGGTTTGCGGGGGAGCCAGAGTAGGGCTGGACGTTCGCGTGGTCGACTCCGAAGACCGCCTTCGCCCGGTCGATCGCCAGCCGCTCGACCTGGTCGATGACCTGCTGACCCTCGTAATACCGGCGACCGGGATAGCCCTCTGAGTACTTGTTCTGCAGCACGGTCCCGCACGCGTCGAGCACGGCCTGGGAAACGTAGTTCTCGGACGGGATCAGCCGGATCTTCTCGCTCTGCCGGACCTCTTCGGCCCGTACAAGATCGGCGATTTGCGGGTCGGTCGCTTGCAGCGCGGCAAGATCGTGGGTCATGAGCGTCTCCTTCGACGGCATTCCGTCGGCGGACACCCAGGCGCACGGCGTCCGCTTCTCGATCGCTCCCCGGTGGTTGGATCCACCTTCTATGCGCCAGTCGCGACCCACCAATCCTAGCCTTGCTCCGTGCGTCGAAGAGCGCCATCTGGCGTGGACGGGACGGCGGTCGTCCGCGACAGCGCCGGCCGCGGCGACTACCTGAGACACTTGATGCGCCATGCCAGAACCGGGAGAGTTGACCTTCGTTTCGGCCCGTCGCGCGAAGCCGCCGCGGCATCTCGCCGATCTCGCACCTGCTGATCGTCGCGCGGCCGTCGCCGAACTTGGGCAGCCGGCCTTTCGGGCCAGTCAGTTGTCTACCCACTACTTCGCGCGCCTCGTCGATGATCCAGAGCAGATGACCGACGTGCCAGCCGCTGCGCGGCGTGAGCTGGCGACCGCGTTTCTGCCGCGGCTGACCACCTCGGTGCGCGAAATCTCCTGTGACGACGGCGCGACGCGCAAGACGGTTTGGCGGCTGTTCGACGGCGCGCTCGTCGAGTCGGTGCTGATGCGCTACTTCGGCGCAGTTTCGGGTCGGGCCGAACTCGGTGACGAGACAGACGATTCCGGCGATTCCGCCGACCTGCCGATCGCGACCACACGCGGTCGTGACCGCATCACGGTGTGCGTCTCCAGCCAAGCTGGCTGCGGCATGAACTGCCCGTTCTGCGCGACCGGGCAGGCCGGTCTCACCCGCAACTTGTCGACCGGTGAGATTGTCGAGCAGATCGTCGCCGCGGCGCGTTCGGTCGCTCGTGGCGAGATGCCCGGCGGGCCCGGCCGTATTTCGAACGTGGTCTTCATGGGCATGGGGGAGCCGCTCGCCAACTACAACGCTGTACTTGGCGCGCTGCGTCGACTCGTCGATCCAGCGCCGCACGGGCTTGGCATCTCGCAGCGCGGCATCACCGTCTCGACGGTCGGTCTGGTGCCCGCAATCGACAAGCTCGCGGCCGAAGGACTCAACGTGACGCTTGCGGTGTCACTGCATGCGCCGGACGACGAGTTGCGCGACACCCTGGTGCCTGTCAACACCCGCTGGAAGGTCGACGAAGTGCTCGACGCGGCCGCGCGCTACGCGGCTGCCACGAAACGCCGGGTGTCGATCGAATACGCGTTGATTCGCGATATCAACGACCAGGCATGGAGGGCTGACTTGTTGGGCGAGCGCTTGCGTGCGAAGCTCGGTCACCTTGTCCACGTCAATCTCATCCCGCTGAATCCCACACCGGGTTCAAAATGGACCGCGTCGAGGGCGAAAGATGAGAAAGAATTCGTGCGGCGGCTGGAAAATCAGGGGGTCGCGGTGACTGTGCGCGATACCCGTGGGCGCGAAATCGACGGCGCGTGCGGGCAACTGGCGGCGACCACGGCCTGAGCGGCCTGAGCGGCCTGAGCGGCCCGGGCGGCCTGAGCGGCCCGAACGGGCCGGGCTGAACGTCTAGCGGAACACCATGAACGCCGCCGCCGCGACCACGATCGTGGTGATGATGATCGGCAGCCTGGCCAGCAGCGTCGACGGCAGCGTCGGGTGGTTGGCCCTCGCCGGGCCGCCTTGACGAGGACGACGCTCGCCAGCGCGTCGCGGCACGGGCCGGCGGGCCCTGGTGGAGCTGGGATCGCGGCCCGACTGCGATGAGCCGCCTCGCAGCCCGCCCCCATGTCGCCAACTGGTCCGCTGGTCGCCAAAACGGGCGATGGCGACCCGAGTACGGGCGGGCGGTTCGTACGCGCCACCGCGGACGAAGTTGTCGTCGAGCACGAGGCCGTCGAACTCGTCGCCGCCCTCAGAAGGCATGGACGACGAGGCACTCTCGGTGGGGTCGTCCGCCATGGTGGCCGCTTCCTCCGCTCGTTGGCTACGTCGTGACGCGGTTTGCCGCGATGACTCCTGAACCAGTGCGCGCTGCGCTTCGGCGTCCGTTTCAATGTATCGAAATCAACCCGCGTGATGCCCCACCGTTGGGTGTATCCCTCAGCCCATTCGAAGTTGTCCATCAGCGACCAGAGGTGATAGCCCTCGACCCGCACTCCGTCGGAGATCGCCTGCCGCAATGCTTCGAGGTGAGTGCGGAGGTAGTCGACTCGGTCGGGATCGTCGACGACGCCGTCTGCGCCGGGGTCTTGGGTGGTCGGGATCCCGTTCTCGGTGATCGAGACGGTGACGTCGCCGTAGCCGCTCTTGATTTGGCCGAGCATGTCGGTCAGCCCCGCCGGATAGAT
The DNA here is from genome assembly GCA_025934355.1 of Acidothermaceae bacterium. GTDB lineage: Bacteria > Actinomycetota > Actinomycetes > Acidothermales > Acidothermaceae > JAICLV01. The sequence continues at coordinate 3,914 of JAICYF010000133.1, read as the reverse complement.
CTGCTCCCAGGTGGCCTGCGATGTCGGATATTTCTGGACGTCGTTGCCAGAGCTGCCGACGACCAAGGGCCCGTAGTAGTTGATGCCAAGGACATCGACTCCGGCGCCGATCGTGTCGAGGTCGCCGTCCTGAATCGGCAGTGAGATGCCTTGTTTTCCAAGTGATTGCAGCACGTCACTCGGATAGCTGCGCTTCAAAACCGGGTCGAGATACAGCCGATTCTCCAGTCCGTCGCGGGCCTTCGCGGCGGCGACGGCGTCAGTGTCGGACGCATCGTCCGGATACACAGGCGAGAGGTTCAGCGGAATGCCCACCTTCGCGGACGACGCGGCAGCGCGGATCGCTTGGCTGGCTAGCCCGTGACCGAGCAGCAGATGGTGCGCCGCGTTGTACGCCGCGTGCGGGTCGGTCTTGCCGGGCGCGTGGCTACCGTAGAGGTAGCCGACCTGCACCACTGTCTTCGGCTCGTTCAACGTGAGCCAGATCGGCACCCGGTCGCCGAGCTCTTTCACCAGCAGGGCGGCGTAATCGGCAAAGCGCTTCGCGGTGTCGCGGCTCTCCCAACCGCCCTTGTCTTGCAGCGCTTGTGGAGTGTCCCAATGCCACAAGGTTGGCATCGGCCGGATGTTGTGCGCGTGCAGTCCGTCGAGCAGTTTCTTGTAAAAGTCGAGACCTGGTTGGTTGACCGCGCCGACGCCTGTTGGCAGCACGCGCGGCCAGGAGATGGAAAACCGGTAGCTGCGCAACCCGAGTGAGGCCATCATCGCGATGTCGTCGGCGTAGCGGTGGTAGTGGTCGGCCGCGACGTCGCCGGTGCTGCCGTCGATGATTTTGCCGGGCAGATGGGCGAACGTGTCCCACACCGACGGCCCTTTGCCGTCCGCCGTCGCCGCACCCTCGATCTGATAGGCCGATGTCGCGGCCCCCCACCAGAAGTCCTTGGGAAAGGCCAAGTCGGACGACGACGGGCTCGACGGTGCGGGCTTGAGCGACGTGGTGAAGCTCGGAGCAGCCCCGCTCTTGCGGCTGGACGTGCAGCCCGCCGCGAGCGTTGTGACCGAGGCGAGTCCTCCCAGGCGAAGGAACGATCGTCGGGAGTACTCGGGCATCGGCTGCTCCAATCTCGCGGTTCGGCGGTCAACATTCCACAACCCGCGCGGCCATCCCCGGGTTGCCCGCCCGGATCGAATATTTCTTGGCGGCGGGCAACCCGTCGGCGACTACTCGGGTTTAATCGTCAGGAGCCGAACCGGCCGACGAGCCGGTTGACCAGCCGGCGGACCAGCGGGCGGACCAGCGGGCGGAGTGTGAGTGGACGACGGGCCCGAAGGGTTCGCTGAATACGTGGCTGCCAGGCAGTCGGCGTTGCTGCGCAGCGCCTGGTTGCTCAGCGGCGACTGGGCGCACGCGGAGGATCTGGTCCAAAGCGCGTTGGTGCGGATGCTGCCGCATTGGTCGCGGGTTCGAGACGACGATCCGGACGGTTACGCGTACCGAATCTTGCTCAACTGCTACCTGTCCTGGTGGCGTCGGGTGCGCCCGCGTGAGCCGGAGTCGCGCGAGTTGCCTGAGCTGCCAGTGCATGACGAGGGCTTCGTCACGGTCGCACTGCGCGACGAATTGGCGCAACTGCTCGCAACGTTGCCTCGGCGACAGCGCGCTGTGGTGGTGCTGCGGTACTACCACGACTACAGCGAGGCGGAGACGGCCGTGTTGCTCGGCTGCGCAATCGGGACGGTGAAAAGCCAGGCAGCGAAGGCACTGGCGAAGTTGCGGGGCCACTTGACGCCAACGCCGGTCGGGCAGGCCCGATGAGCATTCACGACGCTGAAGACCGGTTGCGGGAACTGATGAATGAGACGCCGCTTGAGCCGCCCTTGCTCCCCGGCCTTGCCGAAGGCGTGCGTGTCGCGGCGCGCCGTCGTCGGCGAAGGCGGCAACTCGCCAACGTGTTGTGCGTGTTCCTCGCGGCCGGGCTTGGGATCGCGGTCGCCCGAGTGTCGGACGGCCGGCAGAGCAAGTCGAGCGTCGTCACTGCGAGCACGTCGTGCGCCGGCACGGTGGTGACCGCGTCCGCGGGGTCGCAGCGGGTGGTGATGCCAGGCCAGGGCACGCAGGAATTGACAGTGCAGCTCGGAGGCTTTGTGCGATTCGAGGCGGTTGGACCTTGTTCGGCGCGGATCGAGCTTGTGAGCAGCCTCGACAACCTGGTCAGTCGCTCGCCGACGTTCCCGGTGACGACCGGCAGCATGACCGCGGACGCCGCGAAGCTCGGCACCGAGACAGCGCAGGTGACTGTGCGCAACTGCCCGGAGACCGGTGGCACGGCGTCGTGTGATGACCCGATGGCCGTTGGAATGATCACGGTTCGGATCACCAGCGAACCGACGCCCTGACCCGTCCGGCCGGACATTCCATTTCAGCCGATTGGGACGACGACTTTCTGCGCTCCGTGTTTTCGTGAGGCGCTTGCCTAACGGCCGATCATCCGGTTGAGGCCGGCGGCGAGCAATGACGGACTACCACCGCGCTGTTCTTTGCGGTCGGCCGACCTCATCGCGGCGAGACTGGCGTTGATTCCCAGCCAGCGCAGCGGCTCGGGCGCCCAGCGTCTTGAATGGTGCTGCACCCACGGCAATCTCGTGAGTTCTGTGTCATGGCCGCAAATCAGATCAGCAAGTGTGCGGCCGGCCAGGTTCGTCGTCGCGACGCCGTCGCCGACGTATCCGCCGGCCCAGGCCATGCCCGCATTTCGGTGGTAACCCACGGAGGCAAACCAGTCGCGTGGCGCCGCCAGCGGACCGCCCCACTCATGGGTGAACCGCACGCCGCGCAGTGCGGGAATCAACTCGACCAGGCTTTCCCGCAGCGCCGCGAAGACGTTGGACGCGCGGTCATAGTCGGGCGCGATGCGCGACCCGAAATGGTAAGGCGCGCCGCGGCCGCCAAACGCGATCCGACCGTCGGCGGTGCGCTGCCCGTAGATGATGAGGTGGCGCAGATCACCAAATGTCTCACGATCGCGTAGTCCGATCGTCTGCCAGCGCTCGTCGTCCAAGGGCTCGGTCGCCACCATCAGCGAGTAGATGGGCGCGCAACCGCGGCGGTGCCCGGGAAGCCCCACGGTGTACGCCTCGGTGGCCCGCACGACGACGTCAGCTCGAATCAGGCCATTGCTAGTGCGCACTCGATGCGGCTCGATTGAGACGACCGGCGTTTGCTCATAGATCGCGACGCCGTCGCGGTCGAGCACGTCCGCGAGTCCGCGCACAAGCTTCACGGGATGAATAGCCGCGCAGTGCGGAGTGTAGAAGCCCCCGAGCGCGCCATCAGCGACGAGCCGTTGCCGCGCTTGGGCCGCGTCGAGCAAGTCGGTGTCGTGCGTGCCCCATGCGACCGCGTGCGCCTGCTCGGCTTGCGCCCGCTGCAACTGCGCCGGCGTGCGAGCAAGTGAGATCGTGCCGCCCTTTGCGAAGTCGCAGTCGATTCGCTCGGTTGCCGCCACGGCGCCGACCTCGTCGACGGTGGCGCGCATGGCGGCGCGTAAAGCGAGGGCGCCGTCGCGCGACGACAGCTTCGCCACCTTTTCGTCGGACGACGGGAACAGCGCGCTGCACCAACCGCCGTTGCGACCCGAAGCTCCGAAGCCGGCGATCTCCTTCTCGACGATGGCGATCCGCAGGCTCTTGTCGAGGCGGCGCAGGTAATAGGCGGTCCACAGACCGGTGAAGCCTGCGCCGACAATCGCCACATCGACCGTCACGGCTCCGGACAGTGCCGCACGTGGCGTGAGATCTCCGCCGGAAGCGGCGAACGAGTCGAACCAGAAGCTGACCCGCCGGTAGTCGTCGGGCGTGCTCACGCCGACCAATGCCGGACGTAGTCAGGCGGCTGGAGGCCAGCTGCCAAATCG
>JAICYF010000093.1 GCA_025934355.1 Acidothermaceae bacterium | reverse complement strand
TCGAAGGTGCCGCCGAGCGGCGCGACTAGCAGCCGCCACGACGGAGTGGCCGACAACTCGATGTCGTGGGCGTGCTTCTCGATGAGCGCGCGAGCGGCGTCGAGGTCGTCGGGGGTCTTAAGCGCCAGCGTCTCGACGCCGGGCAGGGCCCGCTTCACCAACCCGACAAGCGTGCCGGCCGGTGGCAACTCGATCACCGCGGTGACGCCGAGCTCGCCGAGGGTCTTCATGCACGCGTCCCACCGCACGGGGGCGGCGACCTGGTCGACGAGTCGCCCGACGAAGTCGGGCCCGTGCTGGACGACGCCGCCGTCGGCGTTTTGCAGCAACCGGGTGCGCGGCTCGCTGGCCGGAATCGCGACCGCGAGCTCGCGGAGCCGGCCGACCGCTGGCGCCATGTGGTTGGTGTGGAACGCGCCTGCGACGGCGAGCGGCCGCAGCCGCGCGCCCTCCGGCGGATTGGCGGCGAGCGCCTCGAGCTGCTCGAGCGTGCCGGCCGCGACCACCTGGCCGGCGCCGTTGACGTTTGCGGGCGTGAGGCCGAGCTCGTCAAGTCGGGCGAGCACCGCCTTCGGGTCGCCGCCGAGGATTGCGGTCATGCCGGTCGGCGTGGCCGCGGCGGCTTTCGCCATCGCCCGGCCGCGTTCGCGGACGAGCACCAGCGCCGATTCGGGGCTCAGCACTCCGCCGATCGCGGCCGCGGTCAGCTCACCGACGCTGTGCCCGGCGACGACCGCGACGTTGCCGGCCAACTGATCGAGCGAATCTTGCGGACGCGGGCGGTCGAAGATCGTCGCAGCCGCCGCCAAGCCCGCGCCGACGAGCAGCGGCTGGGCGATCGCGGTGTCTTTGATCTCCTCAGCGTCGGCGGTGGTGCCGAGCCGGGTGAGATCGAGGTCGAGCACCGCCGACCACCAGGTCACCGCGTCGGTAACGCCGGGGAGCTCCAACCAAGGTGCGAGAAAACCGGGAACCTGAGCCCCTTGACCGGGGGCGAGAATCGCGAGCACGAGATCCACCTTGCCGAGAAATCGCCGAAACCGCGCTGCCCAGGCGGACCAAGTCGGCGCCGCGACTTTGTAGGAACCCTACAACGAGCTGAGTCGGCCCAGCACGAGGGCCAGGTGCAGTGTGAAGGCCTCGCGCGGGTCGGTCGCTGCATAACCGGTGACCTCGGCGACCCGGCGCAACCGATAGCGCACCGTGTTGGCGTGCACATACAGTGCGCGCGCGGTGGCCTCGAGCGATCCGGCCTGCTCGAGATACGCCCCGAGCGTTTCGACGAGCGCGCCGCCAGCCGCGACGAGTGGCGCGTAGACGTTCTCGACAAGCTGCTTGCGCGCGACCGGGTCGCCGTCGATGGCCCGCTCCGGCAGCAAATCCGCGGCGAGCACCGGCCGCGGGACGCTTGTGCGGGCGCGGCACGCGTGCAGTCCGGCGAGCGCGGCCCGCGCCGACTCGGTGGCCGCCATCAGGTCGGCGACCGGAGGACCGATGACCACCGGACCTGCGCCGAACTGGGCGAGCAGCGCGCGCGAAGCGCGCAACGGGTCGGGAGCGCCGCCGAGGATGGCGACCAGCCGGTCGCCCTGGACGGCGGCCATCGCGTCAAGCCCGGCGTGCTTCGCCGCCCTCCGGACGCCGTCGACCACGGCCTCTGGCTCGTCGTCCGGTGGTGTGCCGATGACCACGGTCACGGACGACGGGGTGCCCCAGCCGAGCGCGCCGGCTCGTGAGCGCAACGCCTCGTCCGCTTCGCCGCGCATGAGCGCGTCGACGACCATCGCCTCAAGGCGGGCGTCCCAAGCCCCGCGCGCTTCGGCCGCTTGCGCGTAGACCTGGGCGGCGGCGAAGGCCACCTCGCGGCCATAGATGAGGACCGACTCGCGCAACTCGGCGGTGCCGCCAGGTGCGGCGATGGTGTCGGCGGCGGTTTCGACCACGTCGATCGTGATGCGCACCATCTCGACCGTCTGTTTCAGGCTCACCGTGCGGGCCAGTTCACGCGGGGCGGTGCCGAACACCTCGCCGGTGATCTCCCGCGTGCCTTCGGGGTGCTTGAACCACTCGACGAACGCGGCGATGCCGGCTTGCGCGACCAGACCGACCCACGACCGGCTTTCCGCCGACATCGCGCGATACCAGGGCAGCGTCTCTTCCATGCGCGCGATCGCGGCGCGCGCGAGGTCGCCGGTGGCACGTTCGAGAGCGCGCGCGGTTGCCGGGCGCGCCGGCTTCGGCGCTGGGGGTTTCGGCGCTGGGGGTTTCGGCGCTGGGGGTTTCGGCGCGGCGGTCACCCGGGACAGTTTGCCGCAGCGCTGGCCACGTCGCTCGTGCGGCGGGCCCGTCCCTGCGCGCCGAGTGAAGGCTTTGGGCTGCGTGGGAGCGCGCGCAAACCGCGCTAACCCTTCACTCGGCGCAAACCTCGGCGCGCCAAAAGCAAGAGAGGCACGGGAAGGGGTGCCGCCGGAACCGTCAGATGTCGGCGGGCAGGGTCGGCCCGCTGCCGATGGCCTCGGGCGCCGGTAACGCGCGGCGCCAGGGTCCGATCAACGCGACGTACTCGCCCCGCCGCAGGATTGGCCGAGCGTAGGCGGCCGCCAAACCGTCGCGGATCGCTTTCAGCGCGGTATTGACGACGTGCGGCTTCGGGTCGTAGGGGTCGTGTTGGTCGTGGCTGTCGTCGAGCCGAGCCAGGTCTCCGGCGAACATCACGTCGACCCGGTCGAAGGCGGCGAGCAGTTCGATGACGAGCGGCGAGTTTGGCGACAGGGCGCGGTGCCGTGCGCCGGCAATGAACCGGTTGTCGCGCCAACCGTGCGCCAGCCTGGCGATCTCGCGGTCGGACAGATGGGGGATCCGCGCGAGCATGTTCAAGATCTCGTGCAGGTTGGGGTGCTGATCCAGCGACGACAGTCGTCGCTGCGGCCATCGCAGCAGTCGGCCCCGGTTCGTGCGCATCGCCCACCCTTCTCGCCCCGGACGTCGGTTCCGCGCGCCTGACGTCGGTTCCATGGTCGGCTGATTGGGCTAACGGGAGTAGCGCTGATCGGACAAACCACCCAGGGTTTGACTCGGCTCGGCCCCCGCACCTGGCCCAAGGGGGCTAGTCGTCGCGCGCTGGACGTCTCGTCCGGCGTGAGGTTGGGTAGATCTTGCGACAGCGAGTCGCGGCGAATTCGGAAGGGCGTGGCGTGTTCGACCTGACGAAGCCGACGCTTGCCGACACCTTCGAACTCACCGAGCAAACCGCCCGATTGCGATCGGCCACCGGTTCGGCGCAAGACTTCGCTCATCGGCTGCTCACGCTCCTCACGACCGAGCTGCGCACCGAGAACGGCTCGGACGACGCGGGGACGACGAGCGGCGGTAGGTCGGTTGCGCTCGCGCAAGCCTTCGCCGTGCGGCGGTTCGACGAGCTCCCGGGGGCGCAGCAGGACCACGTGCGGTCGGTAGCGGGGACGGCGACGGTGCTCAGCACGCAGTTGTGCGCGGTGATGCTGAGCCGCGTCGAGCCGGCCGCGTCCCGGCCCAGCGCTGATCGGCTCGCCGCCCCGCTACCGAGCCCCGAGCTTGACGGCGTGGCGCCGACGCTCGCCGACGCCGTCGAGGTCGCGATGGGGCACGCCGACGAGCCGCTGGTCGGGCCGTGGGGTCGGGCGCGGCGAGGCAGCTACGCGCTCTCGGTCGTTCCCGACGCCATGAAGAGCGCGACGTTTCGGGCCTGGACCGGATTCCTGCTGTCCGAAGGCGTCTGCAGCGTGATCACCCTCGCGGTCAGCTGCCCGCGTGGCGCGTTCGGCGTGGTCTTGTATTGCCGTTGCGCCATACCCGAAGCTGCGCTTGACGCGCTCCTCGCGGTGACGACGGGAATGCGCACCTCAGCAATAGCAGCGACGAGCGGCGCCTTGTTCGACGTCTTCGACGCCGACCCGCAGCCAGCCGGAGTTCGTCGCGGCGCACATGAGGTCGCCGTGTTGCGTGCGCAGCTCGAAAGCTTCGACGACTTGATGACGTCGCGCCACGCGCTCGTGCAGAAAGAGGCGCACACGTTGGCCGCGACCATCGAAGCAGTCAGAGAACGGGAGGCCGCCCTCGCCGAGTCGCAGGCCGCGCTGGCCGGCAGCCGCGCCGCGGCGAACGCGTTGTTGTTTGGCGCGCTTGACGCGATCATCGTCATGGACGCGTCCGGTCGAATCGTCGACTGGAACCCGGCGGCTGAGGAGATGTTCGGCTACCCGAAGTCGAATGCGATCGGCCGGCAGGTCGCCGACCTGATCGTTCCTCCTGAGCTCCGTGACCGGCACAACGACGGCATCGAGCGTTTCCTGCGCACCGGCGAGGGTCCGCTGCTGAACAACCGGGTCGAGCTAACCGCAATGCGAAGTGACGAGGCGCGCGTTCCCGTCGAGCTGACGGTCACCGCGGTCGAGCTGCCCGACGGCCAGTTCTTGTTCACCGGGTTCATCCGCGACATCACGAGCCGGCTTGACGACAAGGCCGCGCTCATCGCCAGTCGCGAACGGTTCGCCCGCATCGCCCGCACGCTGCAACACAGCTTGTTGCCCGCCGAATTGCCACAGCTGCACGGTTTGGACGTCGGCAGCATCTACCAGCCAGCCCGCGCCTCGAGCGAGGTGGGCGGCGACTTCTACGACGTCTTCAAGCTCGACCGACAAGACGCCGTCGTCGTGCTCGGCGACGTCTGCGGCAAGGGTGCCGAGGCGGCCGCGATCACCGCGATCGCTCGCTACACCGTGCGCGCCGTGGCGAGCCATCTCCGGCACCCCGTGCTGATGCTGCGTCGGGTCAACGAAGCGCTGCTGGAGCACGACATTGGCGAACGCTTCTGCTCGATGGTGATCGCGCGGGTGACGCCGATCGTTCGGGGCGTGCGCCTGACCGTGTGCTGTGGCGGTCATCCTGCGCCGATCGTCGTCCGAGCCGACGGCCGGGTCGAACGCGTCGGGGTGTGGGGTGCGCTGCTCGGCCTGTTCCCCGACGTCAAACTCATGGAGGAAACGGTCCAGCTGCGGTCGGGCGACTCGGTGGTCTTCTTCACCGATGGTATTACCGAGGCGTCCAACGATAGAGAGCTGTTCGGTGACGACCGGCTGGCCGCAGCGCTGGTCGCACATCGCGGCGACAGCGCGAGCGAGATGCTCAAGCACCTCCTCGACGCGGTGCTGGAGTTCGGCGGCGAGCCGCGTGACGACATCGCCGCGCTCGTGCTCAAAGTGCCCGGAGAACCGCCGCGCGGGTAGGCCCTACCGGCGGCTCACCGCAGCGCCGCCTCGGCACCGGAAAACCTTTCGCCGATGGCAATCCCGCTTGGCCCGATGGTGTATTGCCTGATCTCGGGTTCGTGCAAGCTCGCACGGGTCTTCAGCACGGTCACGGCGCGCCGCACCGCCGACTCCGACCTGACGTATTGGAGCAGCACCACGTTGTCGCTCATGTTCGAGATTCCAGACTCCGACAGCCGCGAAACATCGAACAGGTCAGGCACCTCCATCGTGAGATAAACGCTAATTCCGAGTCGAGAACAGCGCTGAACGAACGAGTAGACGTACTCGCGGAACCGCACCGGATCGCCGACGGCGAAAGCCAAATCCCCGAGGCTGTCGACCATGATTCGCTGGACACCACTGCTTTGTGCCTTCTCCAAAACCTCGTGCACCCATTGGTCGACGTAGAGGTCGACTGACGCTCGGTAGTGGACGACGACGTTGGGGTCGTCGATCGACCAGCCGAATCCGGCCGCGGTGCGGGCTAGTTGGGTCGGATTTTCCTGCAGAGTCGCGATGAGGCCACGCTCACCGTTCGTCGCGCCGGCGAAGATGAAACTCAACCCCATCACGGTTTTCCCGACGCCGGACGGTCCGGCGACCAAGGTCGATGAGCCTGGCCAATAGCCTTCGCCGGTCATCGCGTCGAGTGCGGCGATGCCGGACGTAGCCCGCACGTCCGACTGCGGATAGCGGTCTTGCACCGCGACGTCGGCGAGGCGGGGGAACACATCGAGGCCGCGTTCGGACAATCGGTAGCCGTGCTGCCCGGAATGAAACGCGCTGCCGCGCAACTTCAGCACCTGCAACACCCGCATCTGGCGCTCCGCGCTCATCGTCGACGAGAGCGAGATGATGGCGTCGGCGACGGCGAATTCGGGTTCGCGGCTCAGGTCTTCGGGGCCGTACTCACCCACCCACAAGGACGCCGCGCCGGTTGACGACAGCCGACCCGCGAAATCGTGCAAGAACCACCGGAAGTCACCTGGCTCGCGCGCGAACGCGTGGACCGCCTTGAAGCTGTCGATCACGACGAGAGACGGTCGGCGGGCTTCGACGACCGACTCAAGCCGCTCGACGAAGGCCGGCAGGCCGCGCTCGTCGAGCAAGCCCCCGAGGTCTTCGTAGAAGACGTAGTTGTCAAGCGCCTCTTCTTTGAAGAAGGTCAGGGTGCGCCCGTAGCGCAGGATCTTGTGCAGTGGCTCGGAAACGGTCGACACGTAGAGCGCGCGGCGCTCCGGTGAGGCATTCGCGAAGACAAATTGCTGAGCTAGCAGCGTTTTACCGGTGCCCGGCTCGCCAGTGATCAGCGTCAGGGCGTCGTCCCAGATCCCACCTCCAAGCACCCCGTCGAGTCGCTGGTGACCGCTCGAGAGTCGTCCGGACAACGGATGCTCCTTCATTTCGGAGGGGGCACGTTCGTGTGGGAGAGGCACAGTACTTGCAACACGACGAGCATGTTATCTACACTTCAAGTAACACGTAAACGTCAGGCGAGAGCCTGCGAAAACCTGTGAGGAGGTAGATCATGCTGCTGGAACGAGTGGACCCCTCTCTCGCGGAGTTCGACCGACTCACCCAGCGCGTCTTCGGCGCGACACAGAGCGCCGGGCTTCCGATGGACGTGATTCGTCGTGGCGACGAGCTCATCATCTGCCTCGACGTGCCAGGAGCCGCGGTCGACAAGATCGGCCTTACCCTCGAAAACCAGCTCCTGACCGTCACCGCTGAGCGTCGTCCGCACTACGGCGAAGCCGACCACGTGCTGGCGCAAGAGCGGTTCGAAGGCACGGTGAGCCGTCGGGTGCGAGTGCCCGACTGGGTAGACGCCGACAACGTCACGGCCGAGTACGCCGACGGCGTGCTGACGGTGCATCTTCCCCTGGCTGACAAGGCGAAACCGCGGCAGATCCAAGTGACGGTCGGGCCGAACTCGCAGCAGATCGAGGCGTGAGCGTCCGCCGATCGCGTGGTGGGGTGGGCTCGGCAACGCGGGCCCACCCCGCGTCTTGGGAGCGCGAGTGAACCGACTAAACGACAGGACCTTCACCGTGGGTCAGGCCGCCGAGCTGCTCGACGTCCGTCAGGCATTCTTGCGCCGGCTTGAGGCCCACGCGTTGGTCCAGCCGGATCGGTCTGACGGAAATCAGCGTCGTTACACGCAGGGCGACCTCGAGCGGGTTTCGCACATTTGCGAGTTGGTCGACGACGGTCTCACTTTGAACGGTGTTCGCCGGGTGCTCGCGCTCGAGGACGAGGTTCGTATGCTCAAGGCTCAGATCAAGCGGCTCAAAAGCCGCGACGCGCGTCGCTGACCGAGTGTCGGGAGTTTCCTTTGCGTGTCGAGGTCCACCCGGCAGCGGCGCGTTTCGTCACCACGACCGATTGGGTTGAGTCGAGACACTCGTTCTCGTATGGCCCGCACTACGATCCCGCGAACGTCGGGTTTGGCCTGCTCATGGCGCACAATGACGACGTCTTGCAGCCGGGGGCCGGGTTTCCCGAGCATCCTCACCGCGGCGTCGACATCGTCACATGGGTGGTCGCGGGCGCGTTGTCACACTCCGACGACGCCGGGGGCAGCGGCGTCGTGAGGCCCGGCGTCGTCCAGGTGCTGTCAGCCGGGCGCGGTGTCCGGCACAGCGAGGTGAACGCCGCCGACGGCCTCACGCGCTACGTGCAAATGTGGGTCAGCTCGGACGGCGAGGGTGAGCCGGCGCATTCAACTGCCACCGCGGTGGCCGGGGCCGGCGCGTTCAACGTTGTCGCCGGCGGATCGGATCGCGCGCCGCTGCGGTTGCGCCAACCCGCGGCGACGTTACTCGCGGCTGATCTAGCCACCGGTGCTGAAACCGTCTTGCCCGTCGCGAAATTCGCGCATCTGTTTGTGGTCGAGGGCGCGGTGCTGCTCGACGACGTGCCGGTTCTCGCCGGCGACGCCGCGCGGGTGACCGACGGCGGCGCGTTGCCGGTCACCGCCACTGCCGACGCGCAACTTCTCGCATGGGCGATGGACGACGAAGTCTGGCGCCCGCCCGCGGTGTGAGACGCCCGCGGGCCGACAGATTCGCGCCGAGTGAAGGGTTTGCGCGGCTTGTGCGCGCTCTCACGCGACCCAAAGCCTTCACTCGGCGCGAGGGGAGCCGGCCGGCTGAGACGCCGGCGCGGTAGGCGGCTAACTAGACGAGGCCGTATTGAGCGGCGGCCTTACCCGGGACGTCGGCGCCGACCTCGCCGCGCGCGGCCAGATCGGTGAGCGCCTGCAAGACAATGGACGGCGCGTCGATGTGGAAGAACCGACGAGTCGCCGCGCGGGTGTCGGAGAAACCGAAGCCGTCGGTGCCCAGCGAGGAGTAGTCGCCCGGCACCCACCGCGAAATCTGGTCAGGCACCGCCCGCATGTAGTCGCTGACCGCCACGACCGGCCCGGGACGGTCGGACAACGCGCGAGTGACATAGGGCACCCGCTTCTCGTCGTCGGGGTGCAACAGGTTGAATCGCTCGCAGTTGATGGCGTCGCGCCGAAGCTCGGTCCAGCTGGTGGCTGACCAGACGTCGGCCCCGACACCCCAGTCGTCGGCGAGCAACCGTTGGGCCTCAAGCGCCCATGGCATGGCGACACCGGACGCGAGCAACTGCGCGCGTGGTGCCTCGACCATCGTCGTCGGTGAGAGCAAATACAGGCCGGCGAGCAATCCCTCGACGTCGAGATTCTCGGGTTCGGCGGGTTGGAGAATTGGCTCGTTGTAGACGGTGAGGTAGTAGAAAACGTCTTCGCCTTGCGGGAATTCGTCGCTGCTGCCGACCATGCGACGCAAGCCGTCGCGCATGATGTGGGTGATCTCGTAGCCGAACGCGGGGTCGTAATAGACGACCGCCGGGTTGGACGACGCGAGCAGCGGCGAGTGGCCGTCGTTGTGCTGCAACCCCTCGCCGGTGAGGGTGGTGCGGCCGGCGGTGGCGCCGAGCAAGAACCCGCGGCACATCTGGTCGGCCGCCGCCCACAACTGGTCACCGGTGCGCTGGAAGCCGAACATCGAATAGAAGATGTAGACAGGCACCATGTGCTGACCGTGTGAGGCGTACGCCGATCCGGCGGCGATGAACGAACCCATCGCGCCCGCCTCGGTGATGCCCTCGTGCAGCAGCTGCCCTTCTTGCGACTCCTTGTACGACAGCAACAATTCGCGGTCGACGGCGTCGTAACGCTGACCGTGCGGGCTGTAAATCTTCGCCGTCGGGAACAACGAGTCCATGCCGAACGTGCGCGCCTCGTCGGGAATGATCGGAACGATGCGCTCGCCGATCTCCTCTTCCTTCATCAGGTCTTTGAGCAGTCGGACGATGGCCATCGTGGTCGCGACCTTCTGCTTTCCGGAGCCGGCGCGAAGCTCGCGGTAGACGTCATCGCCCGGCAGCTTTAGCGGTTTGGCCGCCACGACGCGCTCCGGCAGCGACCCGCCAAGCGTGCGGCGGCGCTCGATCATGTACTGGATTTCCTCGGAATCCACGCCCGGGTGGTAGTAAGGCGGCAGATCGGCCTCGAGTTCCTTGTCGCTGATCGGCAGGTGCAGCCGGTCGCGGAATTCCTTGAGGTCGGTCTTGGTGAGCTTCTTCATCTGGTGCGTGGCGTTGCGACCCTGGAACGAGTTCAACGTCCAGCCCTTGATGGTGTGCGCCAAAATGACCGTCGGTTGACCGACGTGCGCCTGCGCCGCCGCGAACGCCGCGTAGACCTTCCGATAGTCATGCCCGCCGCGCGAGAGACGGCGCAAATCGGCGTCCGACATGTCTTTGACCATCGCGCGCAACCGCGGGTCGTCGCCGAAGAAGTGCTCGCGGATGTACTCGGCGGATTCGACGGAGTAGGTCTGGAGTTGGCCGTCGGGCGTTGAGTTGAGCTTGTTCACAAGAACGCCGTCGACGTCCTGGGCGAGGATCCGATCCCAGTCGCGGCCCCAGATCACCTTGATGACGTTCCAGCCGGCGCCGCGGAAGTACGACTCCAGCTCTTGGATGATCTTGCCGTTGCCGCGCACCGGGCCGTCGAGTCGCTGCAGGTTGCAGTTGATGACGAACGTGAGGTTGTCGAGCTCCTCACGGGCGGCGACGCCGATCGCGCCGAGCGACTCGGGCTCGTCCATCTCGCCGTCGCCGAGGAACGCCCACACTCGCGACTTCGACGTGTCGGCGATCCCGCGCGCGTGCAGGTAGCGGTTGAAGCGGGCCTGGTAGATGGCGTTGATCGGTCCGATGCCCATCGACACGGTAGGGAACTGCCAGAACTCGGGCATGAGCCGCGGGTGCGGGTAGGAGGAGAGTCCGTTCGGAGCGTGCGACTTCTCCTGCCGGAAGCCGTCGAGCTGGTCGGTGCTGAGGCGGCCCTCGAGGAAGGCGCGGGCATACATGCCGGGGGAGGCGTGGCCCTGGTAGAAGATCTGGTCGCCGCCGCCGGGGTGGTCGGGGCCGCGGAAGAAGTAGTTGTGGCCCACCTCATAGAGCGCGGCGGACGAGGCGTACGTGGAGATGTGGCCGCCCACGGCGATGCCGGCGCGCTGCGAACGGTGCACCATGATCGCGGCGTTCCAGCGCAGCCATGCACGGTAGCGCCGTTCGATCTCCTCGTCGCCGGGGAAGTGCGGTTCGTTCTCCCGGGCGATCGTGTTGACGTAGTCGGTGGTTGGGACCATGGGAACGCCGAGCTGCAGCTCCTTCGAGCGGTGCAGCAGGCTGAGCACGATCTCGCGGGCCCGTTGGCGCCCGTGGCTGGCGACGAGG